>JAFZDP010000040.1 GCA_017561155.1 Bacteroidales bacterium
CTTTTGCGTGCTTTGCGTTTTTTACCGAAATATTTCTATTTCTTTTTCAATCGCATAGCCCGCTATGCTCAATCAAAAGAAAGTAGAAATCTTTCTAGCAAAATTCCACAAATCACTTGCAAAGCAATTTTTAGAAGTTGCTTTCAATTAATCGACTAATAACGATATACAGCAAATAATATTGTTGAAAACCGTTTATCTTTTTATGTTTACTGCGAAAAAGTTTGCTGTATACAGAAAACTTTTTGCAAAACTTCGAAAAGTTTTAGATATATTGCGAACTTTTCGAAGTTTGGTTGTTGACAATAGAATGCGTGTAACAATAGTGGCGTTACCTTAAAAAGTCAATTGCTTGTATCACTTTAATGCCGTCTTCGATCATCATGGATGCCAGCGAATCCATTGTTACAATGTACTTAGGATAGTTGTCTTTTATTTTTTTTAGGTTTCCAAATTCGCGGTTGTATGTTTCTTCTTCGGTAATTCTCAGTGCTACTTGGTAATATGCTATCTCGTTTTCTTTTCGAGCCACAAAGTCTATTTCTTTACCATCTAGTTGACCTACATATACTTCGTAGCCATCTTGTAAAAGTTTAAGATATACGGCATTTTCCAACGCTTTTTCAAGGTCGGTTAATCTTTTGTCTCGGCACAAATAGTTTCGTAGTCCGATGTCTTCGAAGTAATATTTATCTTGTTGCTCGAATATTCGTTTTCCTTTTATGTCGTAGCGTTTTACTCGGTCTATCATGTACGAAGCACATAGAATATCCATATATTCATTGATAGTATTGGACGATACCGAGCTTTCTTTACTTTTCAGAAACTTAGCAATACTACTGGAAGAAAACAGTTTGCCACTGTTGTCGGCTACAAAACGTGCAAGGTTGTCCACAAAAGAAACATTGCGTATTTGTTTGCGAGTTATTACATCTTTCACGAATATAGTGTCGTAGATGCTACCCAAGTAATCGTTTTTGCTACGAGTATCATCGGAAGAAATGTTGCTCAAAAAGGGTAAGCCTCCCCAATGTAGATAGGATAGTAACGAATCGTTGGAAACTTCTAATTTGTTGAACAATAGGTATTCCGAAAAGCTGAGACTATGAATGTGTATCCTTATGTAGCGTCCTGCAAATACAGATGCTATGTCGCTGGAGAGCATCATGGCATTAGAGCCGGTAACCACTATGTCGAAATTAGGTTGTTTTATCCAATATCGAAGGGTTTTCTCGAAATTGGATATTTCTTGCACTTCATCAATAAGTAAATAGTTGTGTTTTTTACTATTTTGATGTTTTTTTATCCATTTATTCAGGTCTTCAAAATCTGATATAGATGCATTGTCAGGATTCTCCATATCGAGATATAGAATGTTACTTTCTTTGCTTAATAGTGTAGTTAAACATTCTAATATACAGCTCTTTCCGGCTCTTCGATGTCCGGTTAATACTATTACTTCTCCTTTGCCTAATAGTCTTATTATGCGTTGTGTGTATAATTCTCTATTTATTCTCTCCATATCTAAAACTTTTTGCAAATGTACGAAAAGTTTTAGATATACAGCAAACTTTTGTCATTTTTATTTTTCTCCTGTTTTGGAAAGTAGTGGATTTTGTAACATTGGGGTAGCCTAAACAATATTAGATTTTCTATGCTCTAAATAACAGTAACTTGTTGCCATCTGTTTTTGAGCTTTCAAACTTACTGAAACGTGGAATTTTTAGAAGTTGCCATTACTTTGTAATTATTGAACAAAGCCATATTTATTGTATTAAAAAGGTTGCTCCTCAATATTTAATAACGAAAATATAACAACTTTTTTATGTTGTATAATTGAGTTGTAATATAATTGACTTCCATATTATTACAAAAATACATTACAATTTGTATCATGTTAAAATGAAGCAGAAAACACGCCTATGGCATGAAATGACATATGTATTTTATAATTTTGCAGCCGAAAGCAAAAGAATTATGGAAAGTGGAAGCAAGAAACAAGGGAAAAAAAGATGGACATACTTAACTCATTGGATTCAATTGTCAATGCTACAAAGAACTCTAAACTCTCGGACGAATTCTATAAAAAAGTCCAGATGCATAAAATATGTATACTCCAAATTAGACATCTCAAAAGAGCAATGTGTGTTTCTGTCCATTTTCATAGAGAAAAGTAATGATGCTAAAGTTTATATTAGACAACTTTGTTAATTAATATCCGGCAGCGTAATAACCTAAAAAGTAAATATATAACAAGGAGGTGAATAATGTAAAAATAGAATTTAAATGTTGTCCTATTTATTTGGAGATTTTGAATAAATAGTGTACTTTGCAGACTGAAAATTCCAGCAAAATAGTAAAGGTAGGTTCTCTATTTTGTTAGAAAATGAATTCTTAGAACCTACCAATAATGACTAAAATAATAAAGAAATGAAATTGTATATTGAGCCAAAGATGTGGGGTAGAAATACGGAGGAAGAGAAACTTATGGAATTATCCCCCAAATTCCTTGAAACATTTATCAAAGATGCGAAGGTGTTTGAGATAATAAATTTTGACCTACAGGTGATTGCAGATTTGGTTTGTGAGTTTTCATCCAACGAGCAATGTATCCTTGCTATGATGAATCGATACAACGTCACAAAAGACCAAGCAAGGTTGGCAATGGAGATACCTATGTGTGAAATACCATTGTACTTGTGTGAAGAAGAGTACCATCGACAGATTGAGAGACTAAAAAAACTTCTTCAAATCGTGCAAGAGATTAATGATATACAAAACTGATATGCAATGGTACTATATACAAAACCAATAGGAACAAAAACAAAGCATGGTAACATTCGTATTGAGATTTCCAAAATCACAGCGGAATACATAGATGCTAAACTTGCAGAGTTTTATATCAAATCTGAAATATGCTACAATGTTCAAGAATATGAGAGGGCGATTCAACATGCCTCATCTCATAAGGATACACTGAAGTAATTGAGATGGTGGTTTGACCTATATTCACCAGAAGCATAGTTTTTATTAAGTCTTACAATCGGAGAAAAAAAGATTATACTTCATTTAAAAAATTATAAGGTAAAAACTACAAAATGTGAAACGCTAAAAGTCCTTATGGAAGAAAATGAGATATGATATTTCAAACAATTCTATTACACAATAAATTAAGATATAATGCGTTGTTTCTTTTTAAATATTAATACATCAAAATGAATCCTCTAAAAAAATATATTTGGCTTGTAGATACTTTGATGAGGGCAAGATACACCGGTCTGACCATTAAGCAAGTTTCTGATAAGTATGAATACGATGATGAAATAAGCAATGGTGAAAAGTACAACGGTCGAACCTTTCATCGTCATCGCAAAGAGGTTAAAGACATCTTTGGTATTGAAATAGAATGTTATTCCAATGGAAGCGAATATCGTTACCGCATAGCAGACAATGGAGATAATGATTATTTCCGGCGTTGGTTAATGGATTCTATAGCTGTGAATAGAATTATTTGCGATAGCAAAGATATAGCTCAATATATAAGTATTGAAAACACCAACACTGAATATCTTCCTGCAGTCCTTCAAGCAATGAAAGAGCAACGTAAGTTGGAGTTTTACTATAAACCTTATTGGACTGATACAGCAACCCATTATTTTGATTTCCAACCTCACGCTATAAAAATGTTTGAGCGACGATGGTATCTTATTGGTCACTACAAACAGGATATGCCATTTATTATTCTAGCACTTGACAGGATAGAACAATTAGAGATAAAAGAAGAAACGTTTCATCGCAACCCCGATTTCGATCTTGAGGAAATGTTTGATGGAGTATTTGGTATCACCATTGATGAGGGTGAAGTGGAAAGTGTGTTGTTGAAAGTTGAAGCTCATCAAGCAAACTATCTACGTTCATTGCCTCTACATCGTTCCCAAATAGAATTGACAAGTAGAGACGAAGGTTATGCCCTTTTTGAACTTCGAGTACGGTCATCTTTTGAACTTCGGCAACGCATACTCTCTCTTGGCAGTACTGTAGAAGTTCTGAAACCGGAGTCTTTGCGAAATGAGATACGAGAAGAGGCGAAGGCAATGGTGGCAAAATACAAGGAAGATGATGAGTAAAAGATAACGGGTATCCATTTTCGGATACCCGTTATCTTTTACTCACAAATTAAATCAAAGTCCGAGTTTAATTGCAATAGCTGCACAAGCTTCTGCATCAGCTAATGCGTGATGGTGGTTTTCCAGATCGTAGCCACAAGCAGCAGATACCGTATGTAACTGATAGTTTTCTAGGTTGTGGAGCATCTTCCTTGATGCCTCCAATGTACAATAAAATTCATAGTCCGGCCAATCCATCTGATACATTTTCATCACCTCACGAAGGCAGCCCTCATCAAATTGTTTGTTATGGGCAACCAATGGAAGACCCTTTATCAGCGGTTCCACTTTCTCCCATACTTTTGGAAACACATCTGCATCATCTGTGTCTTCTTGTCCTAATCCGTGAACCTCCCGGCAAAACCATCTGTAATAGTTGGGTTCAGGTTTGATAAGACTATAAAAGTTATCTGTCATAATTCCATTTCTAACAATAACCACACCTACACTACACACGCTGGAACGATGTTCGTTTGCTGTCTCAAAATCTATAGCTGCAAAATCTTTCATTGGTCAATTTGGGTCTTCTTCTAAATGCAAAATATAACTAATCATTGATATTCCTTATCATAAGGCAAAGATATAAACTTAGTACTTCTCTGTATTAGCTCCCTATTTCTTCTCCAAACTTTCACTGATACGCTTGAATGCTTCCTGTTCTTTTATGTTGTCAAGTATTTCGGAGATAAAAGTAATCATTTTGCCATTCGCCATATCCTTTAGTGTAGACCAGTCATCCCATCTCCACCACCTGCCACTACCTTTGATTCCTAATTCACTCCAAAGATAAACCCAACCAATTGGATTATTATCAGTTGGTTCTTCAGCATCCGACCAAATTGTAAATTCCAATTTATTTCTTACTCTGTATGTATCTGGAATTGTGACATCCATATAAAAACCACCTTCATCACTATTAGTATGTGAAATGACACCTATTCTGAAGACCACATCACTGTATGATCTATCAAAAATCCTAATCCAAGTTTCTTTGCCACAACTTATGATTCCTTCATCGTATTCACAACAATATCCCATATTTTCAGAAACTGTTTTTATCCTATTTACAAAGTTTCTTCTTATTCTATTCTGTACTTCCCTACTTTGTTCAATAATTTTAATTGTAGTTTCAATATTTTCATCGGAAGTAAGAACTTCCATTAATTTCTCCGTATTTTTATTACCCATAATCGACAAAATAATTTCAAGGTTATTAATATATTGTTGTATTGTTTCTCTTACAAGAGGTTGCCGTGCAGATAATTCCAGACAATGATTTAACCATGTCAAAATATCCTCTCTGTAACTTATGCAGAAATAATCAAAACAAGAATTTCCCAAAGAATAATCAGTTGCCTGTTCTCCTTCTAAGGTCAGATAGAAAATGATATACTGTTCGTTTGATAATTGTTCGGTTTTAGAAGCAAAATTATTGTACCGCAATAACTGACTCTCTTGGTCTTTTGCATATATTTTGTTCTCTATGATTATTGTTTGTTTATATTTGTCTTGAATTAATAAGTCTATTCTACCACCCTCTGTCTTATCTTCTGATTTTGTACCAATGGGATATTCTATCTTAACACTTGTAGAGGCCAAATCTATTTTGAATGACGTTTGCTTTGAGATTACATCATTAATGAAAGCATTTAGAAACTTCTCACCCAGTCCATGACTACCTTCAGGATTCAGTAGTTCTGCAATTATTGCAGAATGAAGTCGAACTTCCGAAGTTTGAACTCCTAATATTTCAAAGACATTAAAGTATTCTCCTCGTTTCCTTTTTTCTTGTTGTTGAATATTCTCTTGAACAAATATCTCTGAAACTTGTTTTAGTAAACTGTTTAATTTATTATCCATATTGTTATCGTTTGGTTTTTGGTACGTTCTAAAAACTCATTTTCAAACAAAATCACTACTGTACTATAATTTTCAATTTGCAAAAGTACATTATTTATTCAAAAACTCCAAATAAATACACTATTTTAACATTTGGATTTTGTTTTACATTATTAGGCTACTTGTTATGTGATTATTTTTAGATTGTTATATTGTTTACATGTTAATTAATTCCAAGTTCTTTATTAGAAAATGCTATGTGTAAAAGCATTGATTAATACCTACACATGTAGCATAGTCGTAACAATGTAAAAATTTTAACGACCGATTTGGGTTTATATGCGATATATCTATTGTGGAATATTATATGCAATATACAAAACACGCCAATGTAAAGACGCACAAACGGTACGTCTCACTACGTTGTAGCCGTCAGGCGTTGCGACTGTAAAAATGTTGGTCGTAGAAAAACTGAATTTATAAGTTACCAAGGTTTATGGTTCTCTAAAAAATCTTCTCTCATTTTGGGATGAAAGTTGTCGGCTCCTGCTGTTCCGCCATGAAATTTGAATACACATCTTTCGGTGTAGGGGATAAGGGCTAAAGATTCTAACGCATTGTTCTTTTCTGCGTCAGTCATTGGTCTATTGTATATTTCATAAATATATATTGCTGCACGAACTCTGCGAAAATAGAACTCTATCTTTTCTGGATTTCGCCGGGAATAACTGAAACCAAGACAATTTATAGCTTTTAGTTGGGTGTAGATGCTGTCGAATTCAATGGCGGTAAGTCCTGCTATTTGCATAAGAGTATCTTTGTCGGTATCATCGTAGCTGCTCCAACTATTGAAAAAATATTGGGTTGATGTGTCGGGGTTGGCAAGAAAACGATATAGATTTGTGTCGTTGAATTCTAATTGTATAGAGCTGCATTCTCCCACTGCATTTTGAATATATTTGTGCAACTCGTCCATCTTGGCATGGTGTTGTTCATAGTGTGTTGCCATAATGTCGGGATTGCAACTTTCTTCTTGCTTGGTGATATGATTAAGAGATACAATAAATAATATCAGATTCAGCACACCCCAAACAACTGTGACTTGTTGCCACCTGTTTTTGAACTTTATACTTTTAAAGAAAAAGATTATAGAGAGTATTGCCAGTGGTATTGTAATCCACCATAAAAGTCCAAAAAGAAACAAAACTCCAAAAAAGCTATTCTTCAAAAGCAGAATAATGCATACAGTTATGCAGGGGAATGGTACAAATTTTATTATGCTTTTTAAAGTGTTATTCATTGGAACATATATATAATGTAACCATTAGTCATTCAATCTATTTTGAGTGAAAACTATAAATCTTCGACAGCGTGTACTACATTCCAAGTCGTGAGAATTCTTTTCTCCCTTTCAAATAGTATTCCAACACAATGTTGCCATTGTATATGTTGGATACTTTGCGTTGGGTTATTTCTTTACGTTTCTTTTTCAGTGTGGGTATTTGTTTGTAAAATTCCCAATGTGCTTTTATTACTGCTGTAAATTCTTTAGGTTTTTTCTCTGCCAAGAATTTGCATCCTGCCACAATGTCCAGCAGTATTCTGATGGGTAATATGTATAGCAGTTGCTGTTTAGGTAAGTTTTTGAATAGTAACGAAAAATTGTTTCGGAAGTTGAGGAATGTTTTGAATGGCGAACTAGATGGTAATGTTCCACCTCCAATGTGGTATACTACAGATTGTGGGCAATAGCACACTTTGTACCCTGCATTTTTGGCACGCCAACAAAAATCTATCTCTTCCATGTGTGCAAAGAAGTCGCCGTCAAGTCCTCCAAGTTGTTTCCAGATGTCTGATTTTACAAACATAGCAGCACCTGTTGCCCAAAATATTTCGCAAACATCGTTGTATTGTCCATTGTCTTTTTCGAGAGTGGTGAACATACGTCCGCGACAAAAAGGATAACCATATTTGTCTATATATCCGCCTGCACCACCTGCATATTCAAAAGTGTCGCGGTTGTAGAACGATAATAGTTTGGGTTGGCATACAGCAATGTCGTTGTCTGCTTCCATCATGTCTATGATTGGTTTTATCCAGTTGGCGGTAACTTCTACATCTGAATTTAGCAGCACATAGTAGTCGGTATCCACCTGTGACAATACCTTATTGTAACCTTCGGCAAAACCGTAGTTCTTGTCGTTTTGTATTATTTTTATTTGTGGAAATTGTTGTTGCAAAAATTCTACAGACCCATCAGTCGATGCGTTGTCGCCCACCACTATATCCACATCTGCAGGGGTGTGTTGTATAAGGGTAGGTAACAAGTCGTGCAAAAACTTTTTTCCGTTCCAATTAAGGATTACTACTGCTACTTTCTTCATAGTATTGTTGTTTCAGGTTTTTTATGTTTCCAACGTTTGTGTGACCATAACCAATATTCAGGTTTGTCGATAATGGTTTGTTCCAAAAAGTTTACATACTTTTCGGTAATATCTCCATATTTTTCTTCCAATGGATTGATTGTTATTGGTTTGAATGTTATCTCGTAGTATCCGCGTTTTACTTTCTGAACATCGTAGTAAAATACAGGGTAGTTGTATTTCTTGGCAAAATGTTCTCCACCGAATATAAATCCTGTATCCTGGTTCAAGAATGTTGTCCACCAACATTTATTTATGTTGTTTGGCGACTGGTCGCTGAGCATCATATATGCTACTGGTACTTTATGACTGTCGTAGTATTCAAATGTATCGCGTACTTTGTTGGCAAATACCACTTCTGTGCCATAACGTGTGCGATATTTGTTTAGATATTTATCTAATGTCTTGTTCGATAGTTCTTTGCCTACACCTATTCCGTGATGTTTTAGTTGGTGTTCGAGGGTGGTTATCATGTATTCCCAGTTATTGTAGTGGGAAGACATCAGTATTACGCTCTGTCCTGCATCGTAGTATGGTGTCAGTATTTCGGCATTGGTGCAGCGGTATCGCTCCATCAGTTTTTTCTTGGATAGTCGTAGGTTGAGTATCGCTTCCATAAATATGTCTGCAAGATGATGATAAAATCTTTTTGCCAGATGACTTATTTCTTTTTCGTCTTTTTCGGGAAATGAGTTGCGCAGATTTTTTATTACCACCTTTTTTCTATAACCTATCAAATGATACAATACGAAATATATAAAATCAGCAAACCCATACAAAATTTGTATGGGCAAATATGCTATTGGAATTAATATTCCGTAAAATAACCAAGTGTTAAGCATGGGTTGCCAAATTAGTAACCGCGTTCAAATTGTATACCTGCTTCTGCTTGTACGTTTTCTTCAAGTTGTCCACCCGAAAGTCTGCGTTCCCAGAACATATCTTGAGTTTCGCCTTTGGCATTGGAGTGCAACAAATAGTAGTCGCCTATCCTGAACTCGTCGAAGAAGACAAATGCACGTTTAGGATTGTCGCCTGGTATGTGTTGGTAAAACCACATTTGGTATGGCAAATAGTGTATGTGTCCTATGTTTTGGAAATTGCGTGTCGATACTTTACTTTTTTCGTCAAGTATGTATGTTGGTGGTCCGTATTGCAAATACACTCTACCTCTGTCTGTTTTGTATCCTTTTACATTGCCTTTGCTGAAGTGTTTGTCGGTGTATTCTACCCACTTACGATATTTTATCCATTCGTTTTTCGGACTATCCGAGCGTGCCAACCAAAATTTATAAAAGAATGCTTGTTTCTCTTCCAATGATGCATTTTGTGCTTCGTTGAAGATGAAATCTTTTTCTTTTGCCGATGCGGTGGCATATAGTGTGTTGATGTAATAGTCCAAATCTTTTTCGTCGATGTCTGTTACGAATGTTCCGCCGTAGGCAAACATATCATCTGTATGTATTTGTACATTGGGGTTGCTGCGTTGGAATGTGTATTTTGTGTGTCCGAAAATTTCGTTGTTTCTGGTGCGAAGTTCCACTACCAAGTTGTAGTTGCCCGAAGGTAGTTGACTTATGTCTAACGTGCTATATTTAAATATTATAGGTTTCGATACTGTACGTTCGCCTTTAAGGGTGAAGTTCAAGCGTTTGCCTGTTTCTTCCACCTCTATGTATGCCACTGTAAGGAAGGTGTCGTTTTCTTTTACAACATTATTAGCATTATAAACTTCGTAGTAGAAGTTCAATAAATCCATTTCTTTGGGTATATAACTATCCACATATGGTTCCATGTCGTAACCGTTGCGAGAAATCATATTTTCTGTTTCGGTTGGTTTTACCGATGCAATTATTTGTAATGATGATACACTTGCTTCGTTTTCGGGATAATATACCTCTATGTCTTGAAGTACTTCTACAGGGTCGGTATCTGCGTTTTTGTCCTTCATTATTATTTGTAGGTTGTACAATCCGTTTGGTAACGCAAAACGACGAACGTCGAGAAACGAGAACATATTGTTTTCGGGGTTGTCGATTGCGGGACTTTGAAGGTTGTATCGTTTGGCATACACTATAGAGTCTGATTGATTTGCTATCACTGTCATTTCTATGGTTGCCTGATACTTACCATCATTGGTGGGTACGAATTTGAAATGCCATGCGTTGAACGATATGTATGTTTCTACATATGGCGACTCTGCAGGGTTGTTGAAGGTTGAATACGAAAACAATGCCATTGCATTTTGTGCCTGCAAATTGCCCACACCCAATAGCACAGCAAAGATAACCGATAATATTATTTTTTTCATAATATACTGATTTTGTATTATTAATATTTTTACGTTACTATAAATCTACACAATAACGCAACATAACTGTTATTATTGTTCTTTTTTGTAATGATATTTTATGTTGTTGTGATTTACGATAAGTCTGTTGTCGTCTACATATTTAATGAAGAACGTGTCCGTAACGTTGGTAAAATTGCTGTCGGAGAGGTATTTGCCGCTTATTATCAGCATATTGTCGTCTAGGTGCCATTGCTCGTATTGCTGGCGTGGAGTGTTTATTGCTGATGCATATCCGCTTTTGCCAAGGGTGAAACCATGTATGTCTTTGGATTCTGTTTTGTCATTGTCCAGTATCCACGACCCGTATAAGTGATTCTGTGTTTTGCGGCAACCATTCATTATCAGCAGCAATGCAATAGGTAATATATATATAAGTCTATGTTTCATCGTGTTTTGTTTATTTCTAAAATAACGGAAAAAACTCTTATCTGTTGTATGGTGAGGTTAAAATATATTTTACAGACAACGGAGGGTATAGAAACTTCATTAACCTGTAACCTGTAACCTGTAACCATTAACGATTAACCAATAAAATTAAAAAATCCATCTGTGGTAACGGTGGTAACGGTGGTAACGATGGTAACGGTGCGAGTATTGAGATGTGAGGGTATAGAAAGTATAGAAAGTATAGAAAGTAAAGAAAGGTATTAACTAATAACCATTAACCTATAATCTGTAACCAATAACCATTAATCTGTAACCAATAACCATTAATCTGTAACTAATAACCAAAAACCATCTGTGGTAACGATATCTTATATATACTGAACGAAGTAAATAAAAAAAAGAGTCGCAAGTTTTTATTAAATTAAACTCACGACTCTAACTTCCTGAAAAATACATGATGTTATATTTTTTGGAAACTGTCTTTACTTAACTGTTTGATTTGATTATTTTTCTTAAAGCGGCATAATTCTTTTTTTGCACAATTTTCTGACGAATAAAGTGCATAAAATTGTGCGCGAGTAAATGTATCAGGCAGATACGATAATTTATTATTGTATTGTTCTTCTACTTCTTCTACTGTAGTCGAATCGCCGTTTATTTTCATATATTTTCCAAACTTACGAACTTGTGTTGCAAGTATATGATTGGCAGTATATTCGAACAGTTTAATAACATTGTCACTCACTTTTGGAGCACTTTTTAATTTATCACCATCAATGTTCATCCAACCGTCTTCAGTCATATACTTACCTGCTGATGCTGCTTCCATAAAGTACAATGTCATTGCATTACGACGTGCTATATCCATGGCACGATTCTTCATGCTATCGATGACATAATGGTATTTACCATCTTTTGAATCGTAATCTAACCAAGCGTTGAAGAAGTCAGAACAAAGTTGGTTGAATACAGGATGCACAAGAGTGCCGCGGTTCATACTCATTAGGCGGCAGATAGGTTTAATAATATCCATTTCCGATATTTTTTTATCTGGATATGTATTCACGTTGTATGGTTTATTGTAAACCTTTTTTACTTCTACAATGTTGAAACGTGATGCTTTACCATTATTTACATCTTTTTTTGAAAAGAAAGATGATAATGATTCAGGTACACCTGTTGCCACCATATTCACAGCTCCTATTGCTTCTTGTCTACCGCTCGGCAAACCCAATTCTTTTGCTTTAGCAAAAGAGCGTATTTCAGTTAGTTTAGCAGTGTCGTACAACTGACAAATAGTTGCTGCTTTTACACCGTAATTTTTATTCTCACAACTATCAGTAAGATTTGCTATTTCGGAACAAAATACCGAAAGTCGTCTGCCATCGTTTATCTGGCACAAATCAAATAATCCTTTTCCTGTACTATCCATATTTTCAATCGTTAAAATAGGCATTTCAGGTGCAGGATAATCATCTTCATCAAAAGTATCAGGATGCTCCTTTTTTGCTTTTTTTACCATTTTTTTCCATAGACGGTAATTTTCAGCGTTTTGCTCTTCTTCTTCTTTAAGTGCAGCTGCCCATAGTCTGTATACTTTTTCGGCAAGTGATTTACCTTCACTGGTTTCTGCTTCTACAAGTGTAAGTAAGCATATGCTTTCACCATAGGCATCTGCCGATGTAGAGTATTTTACCCTGTGCAAATAAGTAGCAGCGGTGGTAAGAATGTTATACACATTGGCAAGTGTAAGATGACGCATGGCAGTATTGTTCAAAATAGGATTTAAACTTTCTTGCATAACTTTTGGGAAAGTTATTTCATCTATTTTACTTGTCTGATATACTACGTTTTGAAAGTTGTCTATCATTTCATCGAATGTACATCCGTAATACGGCACTGCCAATGCACCATTACCACTGTCGAATGTGCGTGTTTTTTTATCATCTTTCGGATGTGTAAAACCCCACCATACGGCATTTATACCTTCTGTACTTTCACTCGGGTCGTCGGGAAAATAAAATCCTTCTGCTTTATGTTTTGCAACATAAGCATCGTAATATGCTTTTACTTCATTTGCTTGTATTCCCAGTTTATTTAAATCTTGCCCATAATTTCTGTCAAAATTATGACGATTAGTTTTTTGCACGTTGGAAACCATGGTTCTTGTAATAATCGTCGATAAGATTGCTGTCGACAGTTACATTTTCGGCCCATTCAACGGCATCACATATAGGAGCGGATGATGATACAGTAGTGTCAGCTATAGAAGTTGAGGAAGATGTAACTATTTGAATAGGTGTATTTTTACCTTCGAATAGTTTTTTATTAACACGGAAAAAATAATCTTTGCATACCATGTATGACAAACGTTTGACATCGTGAGCACCTTTATCACGATAACTTAAGGGAATGTCAAGTTTTGTGAAGAAATCTATTTGATTTTCAACCATGGTTAAATCAGGATTAGCAACAAAAATGCAACGCAACCCGTGATAAGACGGACTGCGGTGTAGCAGTAATAATCTTGTGTTGTCGGTGTCTTCGTCCCACTTTAATATTTTTGCCACTATTTTTTGTAATTCATCTTCGTTATATACACCATCTATATCTATGATGGCATTACCGTTACTCTCGAAAACTTTCTCTTTAGCACGGTTATTTTCTGCGTTGTAACCGCAATAAGCGTACAAAGGCAGTTCATCTTTTAGTATTCTTTTTGCAGTTAGATAGTTGTCATTTTTAGGGTCTAATTCTCGCAATTGTTTGCATATTTGAGCTATGGCAGGATTTGTAGCTTCTGCTATAAAGTCTTCGTAAGTAGCACGAGTACCTATTATAGAATTATTGTTTGAAAATCTTGTAATGTAACTACCACAGTCTTGTTCGGTAGCGGTAGTTGTAGTAGTAGAGTGCAACAATTGAGTATCAGTCAATTGTTCAACATAATGGTTTGTACAACCTTCTGTTGTAGAGTCAGAGGTAAATGTATTGTCTATTACCTCCCCATTTTCCGAGAACACGAATGGTGTTTCTTGCTTTCTGTAGGGTTGCACACTATCGTGTGCAGTTCCCTGATTAATATTTTTACTCATTTTTAAAATATTTTTTTAATATTTTATTTTAAATGTAAAATGTAATAATAAATAGTCCGAAAACTATCTTTTTTTACATTAAATGAAAATCCCAAGGATATATAGTAATAAACTTACATTGTATTTGTAAGGTTGTGTTGTGTTGTTTGTGTTGTTTATTTGGTAATATAGTGCGCGTGCACAAAATTTCCAAATATATATATCAATTATTTTATTTTATCATTTCATCTTTAACGCTCCTTTCTGTTATAAATATTATTCATTTTGTTTTTTATGTATAATAAGACATCAAAATATTACTATTAGGTTCTTAAACAAAAGTTAATTTATTGCTTACTATTTTATATTTATAAATTTTTGGTATGTTTTATATCTTAATAACGTAACAACTCTTAATTTATTGTGTAAAAATCGTTTTTTAACATCATTTAATACTTTACATGAAACTTTATTGGTTGTTTTTTCATTTTATATACCACATCATAATCAATATAGTTCATACCTTTCATATTATCTATTATATGAATTATATAGTCTTTTGGTTTGTTTATAGTAGTCGCTTTTACTATATCATTGATAGTTTTTATACTAACACCTTCTTCATCACATGTATCTTTTAGATACTTATATATTAATTTTTCTTCTACTGTCATCATCTTTAAAAATCTTTTTATATCTATATAACCATTTTATTATCCTTTTTTCCACAAAAAAATGGAAAAAATTATTTTTGCTTCCAAATATATATTAATTATTTTATTTATCACTTCATCTTTTGCCTCCTTTTTATTATAAATATTATTCATTGTTTATTGTTAAAAACTTTATATATTAATAACCATTTTTGCTTCAAAATTTCCACAAAAAAATGGGAAAAAAATTATTTTTGCTTCCACCTATGTATTATTATTATAATAATATGTTGTTTTTCATAGATTTATATCTTGTGTTATTTTTTTGATGCTACATAATATCATTAGCATCACTTTTTTTTGACATGGGAGAGAAATATTTTTTTATTATCCACGCATTGGGGTGCAAAAAAACAAAGGTAGAGAAAGTAGAGAAAGTAGAGAAAGTAGAGAAGGGTAGAGAAAGGTAGAGAAAGTATAGAAGGTATAGAAGGGTAGAGAAAGTAGAGAAAAGTATAGAAGGTATAGAAGGGTAGAGAAAGTATTATAATCATTAAACATTAAACATTAAACATTAATCCTTAACCATTAATCCTTAAACATTAATCATTAAACCAATCACTCCAAAAACGATACCAAGGTTACCAAGGTTACCAAGGTTACCTCAGACGGATTTTTATCATTGGCATTTTATGCTATGTTTTTTTACTCTGCTTTTCTACATGGGATATTGCTTTTCTTGCAACACGTATGTATATATACAGTATGTCATGTTTGTTATATATATGCTATGTGTTATATATATATAGCATACACTGGCATGATTATAATTCAAACATTTATTGCCATGTAATCCTAAAGGAAGGTTAGAGAAAAGGGATAGAAAAGTATAGAAAAGTATAGAAGGTATAGAAAGGTATGGAAAGAATCTTAAACTTTAAACCTTAAAACAAACCTTACCCCTTTAACCATTCTATGGTAACGGTGGTAACGGTGGTAACTGTGGTAACAAAGGTATCTGAATACAAAAAAACGTAAGTCCCTATTTCAAGAACTCACGACAAATTTATAAATCTTTAAAAGAACTTACTGTTATCACAACAGCATATATATAATAACTCAACTAATATAATAATATTGTATACTCCTCGAAAAAAAACCACTTTTTTTACACTTTTCTTGAAAAAAACAAAATTTCAGACTATTTATATATATAAAGACAAAGGATAAAGGACAAAGGACAACAGTCTTATACCTCTAAAGTCTCAAAGTCTTTCAATAATAATATAAATAAAAAACCTTTTAAAATTATGAGTAAAATTCTAGTAAAATCAGTTGAGCAAAACATCAACTATTTGCAAAGTGGCGAAGTAAAAAGTGGTTACATGCTACGCCCTGTACGCTACAGCACTATTGAGGCAAACCATTTGATTGACACCATTGCCGACAATAGTTATGTACCACGTGCATTTGTAAGTGCCACTCTCTACGGCATAGTAGATGCCATCGAAAATTTCTTGATGAATGGGCACAGCATTTCACTTCCAAATCTTGGTATCTTCAGTTTATCATGCGAAAGCAATGTTGCAAAAACACCTGCTGATGCTGGTATCGAACAGTTCAAGAAGCTGAATATCAACTTTCGTCCATCGGTTGAGTTGAAAGAAAAACTTGATAGGGTGGATTTAGAGTTGGACGGTGTGTGGAAATGTCTCAATTTGAATGCTAAAGATGAAGAAAAAATTTATCAACGCATCAATCAAAACCACGATGGCGTAGAACTTCCAAATGGTGATGGTGACGAAGTAATTGAACCTGAAAACCCTGAAAACAACAACCCAGGAGGTGGAACCTCAGGTGGTGGCGGTTTCGAAGGATAATTTACGGAATTACGGAATCACGGATTTGCGGATTTAAGGATGTGGAACTTCGGGTTCTGCATCCTTTTGTTGTTTATTAGTTAGTAGTTATTAGTTATTAGTTAATATAATACTTTCTATACCATCTCTACTTTCTCTACCCTCATTACTCAAGCTCACAGCTCACACCGATACCATAGTTACCAAGGTTACCACCGTTACCACAGATGGTTTTTGGGGGTAGTGTGTAATTTTACTTTTTTTTATTTCATTTTGCCACAATAAAAAAGCACGCCACCACAAAGGTAACGTGCTTATGTTTTAATTGCCCCTAAAAGGCAAACGTTTTCAAAAACATTATTTCACTATCAACTTGCGAGTTGTATTGAAATTGTCGTTGTAGATATGTACGAAGTATGCACCTTTTGCCAAGTTGCTGACGTCGATAGTTTTCACCAACGAACCTTCGCAAGTAATGGTTTCTGTTGCAATCATACGTCCATTCATGTCTGCCACCACAAATTCTACTTTGCCGTTTATACCGTCAACAGTTATAGTAGCTTCGGTATTTGCAGGGTTAGGATATATGCGTACATCTACGTTGTCGGTAGCAGCACTGTTGATGCCTATACCATCGGTAGTGAACTGAGTTCTCGGAGTCCAAGCACTATATACACCGTCTTCGCATATAGCACGAACATATACGTCGTAGGTGGTTTCGTAGTCCAATCCTTCGATAGTGTACGATGCTGTACCTTCGACAGTTACTTTAGTACCGTTTTCTTCGTTTACACCTTCCATACCGTAAGATATTTCCCATCTTTGAGCAGTAGATGTCCAAGTAACAACAGCAGATGATTCTGTAACATTAGAAACGGCAACATTCGATGGCATTTCGCACGCTGTAGTGCTGAATGTGAACACGTCAGTCCATTCGCTGTAAGTGTCGTTGCCACAGAATGCGCGTACCCATACTTGGTATTCGCCTGAATATAAGTTTTCCAATACAACAGGGTTGCTGTTAGTTATTATTGTAGTGTCGCGACTGCCTGTCATATATCTAACTTCCCATTCTATTTGGTTTTCGGGTGCTGTCCAACCTATGGTTGCCGAAGTATAAGTAATGTTGCTTGCAGTGATGTTTGTCGGAACTTCGCAAGGCAAATCTTCTGTAGTGAAGTTGATTTCGCTCCAATCGGAATAACCTAGTTCAGCGCCACAATTCTTTCTTACAGCACATACATATTCGGTGTTCGGATACAATCCGCTTAGTGTGTAGTTGCCAGCGTTAGCAACAGTTATGACAGTGCCATAATCGTTGTCGGTAACTTTGCGATATTTCATTTCGTAGTCGCCCACGGTAGTCCACGATATTGTGGCATTGTTGTTTACAACGCTTGCAGTAAGAGCAGGAGCAGGGCAGGAAGTGTTTTCGCCAGATACAATTACTCTGTCTAGTCCTATACCATAACCGTAGAAACTTGTACCCACAAATGCTATCTGATAGGTAGTAGAAGCATTAGGCAAAGCGATGGTGTTTGTTTGCCACATTTCGACAGGTGTATCATAAGATGTGATGTATACCCATGCAGAGTCTTGATGTACACGATAGTATACACCCAAAGTATCGTAGTCGCCAAACCATTCAGGTATTATGTAAGCATATTCCAATGTAGGGTTGATGACAGACGAAAGGTCTAGCACAGGACTGATAAGTGTAGATGTAACAGGGTCGTAACTGCTACTTTCAAATTTGGCAAATGAATTGCCACTGTATGGTAACAAATCTCCACTTTCGGTAGTCATAGTTGTAGCGGTTGCCCATTCGAAATACAAGTTGTTGATGTCTTGTACTTGTTCCCAACAAGACAAATCTCCTTCAAATTCTTCTGTAAATGGGAATACACTGATAGCGCCATCAAAACATTCTGTACTGAACGAACTTGCTGTAGAGTAGATGCTTGTGTCGGTGCCACATACACTGCGAACTGCCCATTCGTAAGTAGTGCGTCCTGGTGTCAATCCTGTCAATGTGTATGTATTGCCTGTAGTGTAAACATTTGTTATAGAAGTTTCAGCAACATTGTAGTAAGATACGATGTATCCTGTTGCCGAACCATCCCAACTTAGGTATGCTTCGGTGCTTGTAGCAGAATCTTGTAGGTTGGTTGGGCGTGGACATGTTGCATACACCACCGATATGCTGTCAACAGCGGCAGGTGTTCCGATATATTCGTAGTAGTAACCTGTCGAAACATTGAACCAATAGAATGCCAAACGGTGTACACCGCTGATATTGTCTAATGGAATATTTGCTGTATGCCAAGAACTATCGTTGTAAGCAAAATAACCTACCAAACTGTTGATTTGGTCAACGCGTCCCCATGGACTGGTGAACGAACTGCTGCTGCTGATTACGTCGGTACTTGGATTTTCCAATATAACTGCTAAACCATCGTATGTAGAACTTGCATCGTTTGTGCGTCCAACTTTTGTTTTGAAGGTTAAAATGAAGTTAGAGTCTACAGTTCCAAAATCTATATCGCGATATGCGGTAGCGTTTACATAAGTAGAGAATGTAGTAGAGTTTGTAGCACCATTATCGTTTGATATGTACATAGAATAAGAACCTTCGCCTGCTGTAGCATTGCCACGATACCAATTAGCGGCAACATTGCTTGATGTTTGCCAATTATTCCATTCCGATTCGTTTTCGAAATTGTACAAATAAGGTACAGAAGCAGCATTTTGAGTAGTAGAGAAACGGCATCTGTCTAATGCAAATTCACCACTGTCGGTTGCCGAACAGATAGCGCGTACATTGTATTCGTATGTAGTTGCAGAGGTAAGTCCTGTCAATGTGAAAGGATTGCTATTTGCAACAACTTGTGTACCTGTTCCTTCAGCGAAACCTATCGGACCATATTCTACCAACCAAGACGATGCATTACCTATGTTGTTCCAATACAAATCTACCGATGTAGAAGTTGCATTTCTTGTTGCTAAGTCGGAAGTACGAGGACAACTTGGTAATGTTTCTACAACTATATTGTCGATGTTAAGATCAGGATATGCATATTCTCCCATAAGTTCTGCATAAGTTACAAATGTGATGTATCTTCCTGTATCTGCATAATTGTTAAAGTAAACTTCGTGAGATGTCCAATCAAGAGATGCCATAACGGTATCTATCGGAGTAAATGTGCTGATGTCTAATGGATCTGTTGCTATACCAACTATGATACCTGGGATATAGGTTTCAGAACTAAATGGAGTTATCATTTTGAACGATACCATAGTGTTGGTAATATCGATAGAACTGCTCATTGCAGGCAACGATAGAGTGTTGTTGTATGTAGTGTAAATACTTGATGGGAAATTGAAATACATCGATTTTCCTGCACCTGTTCCATAGTTGCGAGTAGAGAAGTATGGATAGTCGTTAACACTTCTAGACCAGCAATAAGGTATGTCTAATCCTAAACCATTCCAATTGTTAAAGTCTTCTGCAAATGGCAATGTTTCGATTTCTCCACAAGCAGTATTGAACGAGTATCTGAACGAATATAAACTGCTATCTATATTGTCGCAAACTCCACGAACATATACATCATAATATCTCGATGAACTTAAACCTGTCAAAGTGATAGAATCTTCGTAAGAAGTTACTATAGTACCTGTGCCTAATTCAAATCCGTAAGGACCATACTCGATGATGTATTCTTGAGCAGCGGTAGCACTCCAAGATATAGTAGCGGAAGTTGTTGTAATGCTAGTTGCATTTGCTGCAATATTTGTTGGACGAGCACAAGGAGGAGCAACATTTATTTGGAAGTTGTCCAAATATACATCGTTAGTTGTTATTCCAAGAGGTTTTGATACTAATGCTATATATTCGCCTGCACCTTGATAGTTAGAAAGTATAACTTCAAAGTTTTCCCACATAGATTCCGAAGTGATATAAACAGTATCCATTGGAGTGAATGTTGCTATATCTGTTGGATCGGTTATAACACCAACTATCATACCTGCATGAGTGTAGTAACCAGATGATCTGTAAAGAGCAAACGATACTTGCAATGTATTTATAGGTTGTATGTTAGTGTCTATTTGTGGCGAAACTGCCATTGTATACATGGTTTCATCGTTAGTATTGTAAGAATAGCAATACATATTCAATGCTTTTCCATTGTCGTTGTAGTCGTAGTTTTCACTTGTATTAGGCACACTTGTCGAATATGTAGACATGCCATACCAGCAACTTGGTACACTGCTTGTTACACCATCAAAGTTTTCTACAAATGGATAAGCATCTATTTTGTCGCAAGAAGTGTAAACTTCTACTGTAGATGATGCTGTAGAAGAACCACATTCAGCAGTCACTCTGATTATGTAGTTTGTGTTTGGTGTTAAGTCTGATATTGTAATGCTATCTATGTTTGTAGAAGAAGCGGCAATAGTCCAAGTAGAATCATCTGTAGTTCTATAATCTATAGTCCACGATGTTTCGGTATTACCTGGTGCCCACAATAAGCTAGCTTGATCTACTTGAATGTCTGTTACTGTTACTACAGGAGGCAAACAAGCATTTGTAGCATCCGAGTTACAAGGATATCCATAGAATATTATGTTGTTTCTTTCATTGTAAGCAGAAGGATAACCTGTAGGTATCGAAGTAGCACTGTATGCACTACCGTCGGTGTATATTACTCTAGTCATTGCTTCCGATGTTGGAGTTGTTCTGAAATCTTCTCCCTCGGTATAGCTTCCTGTGTTATCTAATACTAATAATACTAAGTTTCCATCAGCGCCATAAGCAAATGGTGTGCTGAATTCAATTAGATTTTGACCTGTAGTGAATGTTACGGTACCACTGAAAACTTGAGTGTAGTTGGTGTTGATAAAATCATTTCTCAAGTTGGTTTCAGATGTAGTGCCCATATAAACAGCAATATTTCTTGTAAGAGGGTTGGTACTTACATAGTCGAAACTAGCTTTGGTTATAGAACCCAAATTGCCCAATTCTTCAGCAAGGAATAATTGTTGACTATACGAATAGCAATAATATCCGTATGCAGGTATTCTGTCGTTTGTAGATGTTGAGTTAGAGTCTCCAATCATCAATGCGTTTGGAGCTATTGTAGTATCGATAGTACCTGCACCAACACACGATTTTGTATTGAATGTGATAGAAACCCATTCGCTATTATCATCGCTACATATAGTGCGTACGCGTACATTGTACGATGTAGCTAAGTCTAATCCTGAAATAGTAGTTATTAAGTTAGAAGTAGAAGGAAGTGCAGTCCAAGTATTTGTACCTACTTCAGATATTTCTAGCTCATATTCTATAGTTTCACCAACAGCATTGGCATCCCATGCTAGTATAGCTGATGTATGTCCTACAGCTACAGTTCTTAAAAATTGAGGAGTAGAGCATAATGGTTGTTGATCCACAACTACGCTATCATATAGAATGTAGCATAATCTTGACTTCCTGGAGCACGGAAAGCAATAAATGTTCCTTCTCCGGTATAAGCTGCACCATAAGCAGTGTAATTTGCCCATTGGTTAGCAGCAACTGATGTGAAACTTCCTATAGTAGTGAAAGTGGTGATGTCTTCAGGGTCAGACATTATACCAACTTCGATAGTATTGTTTGCTTCGTCTGTAAATACATTGAAGTTTATTGTAAGTTCATTTATCGGAGTTTCAAACAAAGGCAAGGTTACAACACTCCATGTTGCCAAACCATGGTTGTACAATTTAAGTCTGGAGTTGTCGATAGTTGGAACTATACGAGACATATCGCTAGATAAAACTTTCCAACAAGAGCTTAATGCTAAGTCGCTAAATGTTTCTACATATGGTAACGAATCGGCAGTAATAGGGTCGCAAGCTGTGCGAAAACGTAATACGCGATCCAAACTATAAGAACCATCGTAGCAAGCCATACGTACATATAGTTCGTATTCTGTATCTGGAAGAAGGTTTGTTATTTGATAAACGGTGTCAGAAGTGTTTTCTATGTTACCCATTCCAACTTCGAAACCTACTGTGTCGTATTCTAATTGGTAGCTATAAGTATAAGTAGTGTCTAACCAAGAAACGGTAATACTTTGGTTGTCTAAAGATACGGTTTTAAGATCTAATATTCTAGGACAACTTGGTGCTTCAAGACAAGTAACATTTATTTCAAATCCTTCGTAATTTCCGCCATTATCGGAGCTGAAACGAATAGTTATAGGACCAACTTCAGAAATAGTAGGTTCTATAACAGTGTTGCCGCAGTAGCTGCCAAGCAATTGTCCGTTGGTACCAACACCACTGTAGATATATAGGTAATCGTAGTTGTTTTCTATGTTAACTATACCTGAGAAAGATATAACAGAGTCTGGAGAGCTTGGGTATACAACAAGTATAGAGTTGCAGCTGGAAGAGTAGTCGCTTACAACACCACCATCGTCGGTGATAGTCATTCCACATGTTCTTAAAGTATCAGAACCGGTAACACCCATTAGATAGCAACCGGGACGTATAGCTAATGGTCCAACCCAAGTGCTTTGTTCTGTACCGCAGTCTGAGCGTATGTAAAAATGATAGGTAGTGTCCGGACTCAAATCGTTTATAACGATAGAAGTTCCGCTTACGTTTGTTAGTAATGTTCCGATAAATGTAACATCTATGCTGTCCGGATTGAAGTTCATCGGACCGTATGCTATTTGCATAAGGTTTGAACTAGTGTCAGTCCATTGCAATGTAGCAGAAGTAGGGGTGTTGCCTACTTCGCTGAACGATAATGGAATAAAACAAGTAGGACATGTAGCGTTTACTGTAGCGAATGTTCCACTGTAGTAATAACAATTGGAAGTGCTAAAAATTATGCCACCTCCACGATCGTAAATTGTGAAAGCACATTCGCTATCGTACCAACTGTTGGAAATCCAACTCAATTGGATCGAATCCGGACATATTTGAAACGTATAAGTCGAAGAGGAAGCTGTAACCGATACGTTTCCAATAAGTGTAGAACCTTGGTGGATGCTCAATGTAGAGCCGTCCCAACCATCGCCATACGAGTCTGATGCAACGACAGTGATCGAACACATGTCGGCAGCGTCGCATTGGGCTTTTGTTTGTGTTGTCCATGGTATTAATAGTGCCATAAACAACAAAGTTAATAGATTTTTTCTCATTGTGTTTTTGTATTAATTAATAAAATAAAAAATTTTCTTACAGTGTGTTATCGTTCTTTTTGTGCAATACATACTAAGCAAAAAAATCATACAAATATACGTATTTTTTCTGGTATTGAGAAAATAAAAAATCAAATGAAAAATATTTGTATTTATACGCATGGTAATCAATGATATATTTGGAATAAAGTTGAGTGAATTATTTTCGGTGTTTTCGGTTGCTATTATGTATTTTTAATTGCTTTCTTTTTGAATGAAATTTTTATGTTTTTCAAAATATGAATTCGAGCAGTTGTTACTATGATTATATGGATATTTGTAAATATTTTTATTTGCTGTATAGATGTATAGGTTGGTAGTGCCGATTTGTATTATCGTGTTAGAATTGTGTAGGGGTATTTATGCAAAGTATGTCGTGTTTCGGTTAAAAAATACAAGGCTCTTGGTGTATATTTTATTGTACATCAAGAGCCTTCAGTTGCTCTATGTAGTTTTTTTATCGGTTTAGTAGTCGGCTTTTTTAAATTCGCCTTTGTTGTTGAATTTAAGTTCTATATCGTTGTTTAGTTCAACTTCGTAATGCATAAGTTTTTTCTTTATTTTTACTATATGACATTCAGGAAAATTATTATCTACATAGTCTGTTATTTGTGGCATTATAATACCTTCAGGTATTGGAACTACGGTACTTTTTATTTTTGTCCATTCTCCTTTTTTGTTGAATTCTATTTGGACTTTGTTGTCAAGGTATACGTCGTAGATTACTTCCAAACCTTCTTTTTCCATCTTTGCGTATGTCACTTTAACATCTTTCCAATAGGTTGTCAAGAATTTTTGTGCAGTTTGTGGTAATTGATTTACTTTTATCGGACGTTCTCCGCCTGCTATTGCCATTCCCATTGTAAGTACGAATGTCATAGCCAATAAAGTTAGTTTTTTCATAACATATTCTTGTTTAGTTGTGTATAAAATGATTTTTCTTTTTTGTAAATAAAACAATGCGTGTTCGGAAAGGTTTCGTTTTCTATCGTTTTAGTCTTCGTATCTCACAAAATCGAAATAGCTGTCAAACACTAGTTCAAGTCCATTGTTTAGTTCCACGTCGTAGTTGAGCATATTAACGTCTATCTCTACAGCGTAAGAACCACTGTGATGGGTGTTTATGTAGTCGGAAATTTCGTAGCCCAATACGCTGCTTGGAACAGAGTCGTTGTGGCAATCTACATTTTCCCAAAATCCTGTAGAGTTAAATTCTACATTGTCGCCATCGGCAAAAAATACTTCGTACGACTTGTCGAATATTTCGGAGTCTTTCATTATATGCGATACTACTTCGTTTGGAAAATGAGTGTTTAAAAATACTTGCGACTCGTATGGCAAATCGGTGAAATTGATTTTTGTGTACTCGTCTTTACAGCTGCTTAAAAATAATACTACGAATAGCGATGCTGCGGCTATCATTAATCGATTTTTTTTCATTTTTCTTTTCTATTTAATTATTACTTACTTTATTTGTATTTTTAAATTGGTTCATGTTTGTAATGAATACACTTATTTGTATCCTACAAAACGAAATCTTATTCTTTTAATTTTGTTATTAATATTTTTTTAGAAAACGATGTCTTGCAATTTGGTTGTAATATGGCTTTATTTTTCTGTTAGAAATATTTGATATTTAATGATAAATAAAAAAGAGAGAAGCTTGTTTGTGATTCTCTCTTTTTAAGTCATTTTATGGATTTTATAAAAAGTATTTTTTGCTATTCTTGCTTTTTCTACAATCTGTCCAAGTTCAATTTTGGCAATCCCATATCCTCTGATAGTTTTTGCATTATCTTGTCCGATTCTCGTACTATTTGTCTTGCCCAATATAGTTTTTGTTCTATTTGCTCATCTTCTGTAAGTTTCCAGTTCAAACCTTCGGTGTTTCGCATCTTTTCTGTAAGGTAAAACGAGCATAGTGCTGCCGATACCGATATGTTGAAACTTTCTGTAAAACCGTACATTGGAATCTTCACAAAGGCATCAGCATTTTGGATTGCAGTGTCTGAAAGTCCTGTTTTTTCGGTGCCGAATACCAGTGCTATTGGTTGAGATATGTCAAGGTCCTGTAGCATTACATCGTTCTCGTGAGGCAGTGTTGCTATTATTTTGTATCCTTTTTTTCGCAAATCGTCGTAGGCGGCAATTGTATTGTTTTGGTTTTTCTTGTTGTAGCGGTAGTAATTTACCCATTTTGAAGAACCCATTGCCACGTCCGGGTTGAGGGTGTACTCGTACTGATTTTCTATAATGTGAACATCTTGTATTCCAAAACAATCCGCAGTACGCAATACAGCACTTGCATTTTGCGATTGGAATATGTCTTCCATTACAAGAGTCAGATGTTTGGTACGATTTTGTATGTTTTGGTCTAGTAGTTGACGTTTGTTTTCCGAAAAGAAATCTGTAAGTGCATTATATAATTGTTCTTTTTGTGCGGAGTTGTAATTGCTAAATATTTGGCTGTATCTTTGTTTTACTTCAGGCATATCGTATTGTATTTATGTTTGTTATGTTATAATGTCGTATTCTTTATGCTTTACAAAGATAGTACTTTTTTTAGATTGGAGCCGATTGGCGTTGTTTTTGGTGTAATATATTTGTATTAAAGTTATGTTTCTTGTTTTCTTTTCTTCTGCAAAAAGATGTTTCAAATAAGAGGGAAAATATTAAAGATATTGGGATTTCTGTTCTTTTTAGTCGGCGATTTGCGTGCGTTTTTAGCGTTAACAAAATAATAAAATTATCCTATATTAACATGGGACGATTTAACATGGAGAATCGTTTATTTTCGGAGAATTTTCTATTGATGTGCAAATATTCGAGCTACGGAGGCTTATGAAATTAAATATTTGATTATCAGTAGTGATTTTCTGAAACTATTTCTGCTGAAAATCTTTTTTCGATGTGTTGTACACTAGATGACGATGGCGGTATACGGCTATCGCGATAACAATATACCGTCATCGTGATGAAACCCTATTGTCATCACGATTCAATTTTGGTGTTTGGGTGTGGAAACGTTTGTGGAAAGGTGTCGAAATACTATGTTTTTCTCTGTTTAAATATATTGTGGAGGTGTTGGGTTTAACATTTGTACTTTTTCTTTAACATTTAGCTTGGATTTAAAACATATATTTTTCAGCCATGAAAAAACTGATATTAGTTGTTTAAATAACATATATATGATATCGGAATAACTAATATTAGTTACGACAATAACCTATATATGATATTTTGCCTGTATATAATGGCTGTTTTTGCTGAAATTTTATCTGTTTTGTAGTGTGTTTGTCTAGTATTTGATTTTTAATATGTTATAAATTTATTTTTGTATCGTTGATATTTTTTTGTAATTTTGCAATATGAAAAAAATACAGAGAAATATATTAGGATACATATTCATAGCTCTTTATGTGAGTTATGCTGCATCTACATCTCTGTTTATTCACACACACGAATACGATGGGCAACAGATTGTGCACTCGCACCCATTCCTTATGGGCGAAGGTGGGGCTCTAAATCACTCTCACACTGCTGCTCAATCCATTTTTATACACTACATATCGTCGAATTTACTTTTGGCAATATCTGTTTCGGTAGGAATTGCCATATTATTCATATATTTACATAAAGAATTTCAGCAAGAAATACAGCCTGGAACATCACGGTTTATGCTGTATTTTTCGTTGCGAGCCCCGCCGGTAGAAAATGTATTGGCTGTTTAAAGATAATTTTGACAGCTAAAGATGTGGCCGATAATCGGTGTTTTTCATTTTTTGTAACTTGAAAGAGTGTTAGGAAGATGGCATTTAGTGTTTGTCTTTCTAGTTCTTGTTTTTGGCGATACAGCCTAGAGTTGTATTCTGTACAACTATTGAATAATAAGCTAAAATATTGAAAATAAAATGATTAAATTGAATAAAGTATATAAATATTTGCTTGCGGTAAGCAGTCTTTTTCTATTAAATATAATGCCGTTGATGGCACAGGTAAAAACAGATTCTCATATACACGGACATGTGTTGGATGCCAAAACAAACGAGCACATGCCATTTGTAAATGTGTATCTTAAAGGTACTACTATTGGTACTACTACCAACGAATCGGGGCACTATCATTTAGAAAATTTGCCTTTGGGTAAGCATACTATTGTGGTGTCGCTTATGGGGTATAAGGCAGTAGAACAAGAAATAATTATAGATGCTGAAAACAAATCGCAGCAATTGCATTTCTCTATTCACGAAGATGCAGTATTGATGAAAGATGTAGTGGTTTCGGCTAATCGTTGCGAAGTAGACAGAAAAGAAGCCGCTACTATCGTAAACATTATAAGTCCCGATGTGTTTGCCAATACAAACTCTGTAAATCTAGCCGAAGGGCTTAATTATCAGTCGGGGCTTAGGGTAGAAAATACTTGTCAGAACTGTGGGGTAAATGCTGTTCGTATAAATGGTTTGGAAGGAAAATATAGTCAAATACTTATTGATAGCAGACCGGTGTTTAGCTCTTTGGCAGGTGTATATGGTTTGGAACAAATACCTGTTTCTATGATGGAACGTGTAGAGGTAATACGTGGAGGTGGTTCTGCAATATTTGGAGCTAATGCCATTGGTGGGGTAGTCAATATTATAACACGCGAACCTTTGCGAAACTCGTTGGATATATCTAATACTACACAACTTATAGGTGGTAAAGCTTGGGATAATACTACATCGATGAATGCTGCCTTGGTGTCGCCAAACAGAAAAATGGGTGCATATATATATGGTATGTCTCGCAGCAGACAGGGTTACGACCACGACGATGATGGATATACCGAAATGGGAAAATTGAAAACTACATCGATAGGTATGAGAAGCTATTATAAGTTTTCGAACAATTCGAAACTTACTTTGGAGTATCATACTATGCACGAATTTCGTCGTGGAGGTGATAGTATAGATATGATGCCACACCAGGTTACTGTAGCAGAGCAAGCCGAACATTATATTCATGGTGGAGGATTGACTTATGATTTTATTTCGGACGATACAAAAACTCGTTTTTCTATCTTCTCTTCTATGCAAGCTGTAGAAAGAAATACATACTATGGTACTCAGTACGATGTCAATGCCTATGGTACTTCGTCGGATTTGAGTTGGGTGACAGGTGGACAGTATAACTATTCGTTCGAAAAAATGTTGTTTATGCCTTCCGAATTTGTAGCAGGTGTAGAATATTCTGTAAATACATTGACAGATATCCAGTTGGCATACGATAGAACTTTGGAACAAGATGTATTTATAGCCAGTGCTTTTGCTCAAAACGAATGGAAAAACGAACGTATGGGTTTGTTGGTTGGAGTGCGTGCCGACAAACATAATCTTATAGACAATGTAGAGTTCAGCCCCCGAGCCAACTTTAGATATGCTATCAACAAAATGTTGGTAGGACGTGTTAGTTACTCGTCGGGTTTCAGAGCTCCACAAGCTTTCGACGAAGATTTGCACATTATGGCAGTTGGTGGCGAGGTGGCTATTATAAGTTTAAACCCCGATTTGGAAGCCGAACATTCTAATAGCGTAAGTGGTTCGTTGACATGGACTCCTAAAATAGGCGGCAACGAATTGTCTTTTTTGGCAGAAGGCTTTTATACCGACCTTAATGATGTGTTTATACTTAGAGAAATAGGAACAGATGCAGTAGGTAATCTTTTGTTGGAGCGTCAGAATGGTTCCGGCGCATTTGTGGCCGGTATAAATTTCGAAGCTACATACTCTCCATTCGTCGATCTTAACGTGCAAATGGGTTATACATACCAACAAAGTAGGTACAAAGAACCCGAAGTATGGTCGGAAAATTCGAATATAGCACCTCAAAAGCGTATGTTTCGCACTCCGGACAATTACGGATATTTTACCATAGACTATACGATGCTGAATTCGTTGCGATTTGCAGTGTCGGGAACTTATACGGGAAGTATGCTTGTGCAACACTTTGCCGGCTATATATCTCAAGACGAAGAGGTAGAAACTCCACAGTTTTTTGATATGGGCGTTAAGGTGTCGTACGATTTTAAAGTAGCCAACAATAGCGTGTTACAATTCAATGCAGGTGTGAAGAATATATTCAATTCGTATCAAAACGATTTTGACAAAGGTGCTAATCGTGATGCCGGTTATATTTATGGACCCGGCTTGCCTCGTACATTTTTTGTGGGTTTGAAACTTGGAATATAATTTTGTCAAAAAGCAAAGGCTGTTGATTGAAAATATAGCAGCAGCTTTTGCTTTTTATAATACTTTTTGATGTAATTTGTAATTGTACGAAAAGACAAAAAAATGATATTGTTAATGTCTTGATAAATAGTTTTGTATAAACTATATTGGAGTTATTAACTTATATTGCTAATAACTTTATTGAACAATTCGTGTAAGAACGAAAAATATAATGTAATTTTATCATTGCTTTTGTTGGAGACGGTATTTGTTTATTAGGTTAATATACAATGCAATACTTTTGTATCGAGATATATTAATCTTGTGAATATTCATTGTTTTTCTAACAAAAGAGGTAAAAGGATTAGATAAATACAATTTGTTTGTTTAAGAATATGAATCAAATAAAATCTCGCTTAATTACAAATGCCAAAAATATTTTGGAACATGTAGAACGTATTCAGCAAAGTGTTGGCAAAGTGCCACAAATAGATATCGATGTATTGTTGAGTTCTATAAGAGAAATGTACGAAGTAGCATTATCAGCAGATAAGGCAAATGCTGCTATAGATGCTTATAATGCAGTATCGGAAGAGAATGTTTCCCAACAAGCTGTAGATATGTTAGAAGAGCAAGTGGAATCTTTCGAAGAAAAAATAGTAGAAGTTGTAAAACCAACTTTGTCTGTTTTTGAAGCTGTGGCAGCTATGGTGGGTGAGAAAAAAGTGGAAGAAAAAACTGTTGTGTTTGAAAGCGAGATAAAACACGAGCAAGAGCAAAAAGTAGAAGAACCGATACAACCAATCGATACAAAAGAGCAAGTTGTAGAGGTTGCTAATGTGGAAACTATTCACGAGATACAAGCCGAAAAACAAACTGTAGAAATCGGCGAAGATGTTTCGAATAATGATTTGCTTTCGGCTTCTACGATAATAAAATTTGAAGCAATAGAAGACAAACAAGTCGAACAAGAACCGGTAGTAGAGTATGTTGAGAAAGAGGAAGTAGTAGAACAGCAAATACCTGTAGAAAAGATAGAAGAAACTATTGTAGAAGAGAAGGTAGAAGAAAAAGAAGAAGTAGTATTGAAAGATGTAGTTGTAGAAGTAGTAGAAGAAACTGTACAGGTAGAAGAAACTCCTATTGAAGAAGATAAAAATAATATTGTAGAAGAGGTAGAAAAGATAGAAGTAGAGCCAAAGGTTGAACCTAAGAAAGAGGAAGTAGAAAAACACGAGGAGAAACCACGTCAAACATCGCTTTTCGATTATTTGAAATCGTCGAATGTAAGTAAGGCTGCAGGACAAGTAGATCGTTTTTCGGCAGCAGGAGTAAAAACTTTGGCAGATAAATTTCAAGAAGTCCAAAGCAAAAAAACTGTGATGTCAGAAGATACTGAAGTATCTAAACAACGAATAAAAGATTTGAGAAACGTGATAGGCATAAGCGATAAATTTTTATTTATGAATGAATTGTTTGCCGGAAATATGAAAGCCTATAACGATTTTATACTATGCTTAACAAAAATAGAAGAAACAGAAGAAGCGTTGGATTATTTGGCAGAGGTAGAGGCAAAATACAATTGGAATAAAGAATCTCTTGCCGTGCAAACCTTTATGAAAATATTTGAACGTAAATTTAAATAATGAACACTATGGCTATTGATAATACAAATAATAAAGTTATAATATTTTCGGCACCTTCAGGTTCGGGAAAAACAACAATAATAAAACAACTGCTTAAGAGTTTTCCTGAGTTTGAATTTTCTATATCAGCAACATCGCGTCAGGCAAGACAAGGTGAAGTGCACGGGAAAGATTATTATTTTCTAACAAAAGAAGAATTTGTTGAAAAAGTAAAAGCCGATTTGTTTTTGGAATGGGAAGAGGTGTATTCGGGGATATGCTATGGTACTCTGAAATCTGAGATAGATCGTATATGGAGCAACGGAAAAATAGTGATATTTGATGTAGATGTTCTTGGCGGTATGAATATTAAAAAATATTTTGGCGACAAAGCTTTGTCTATATTTGTAATGCCACCAAGTATGGAAGTTTTGGAACAACGACTAAGAATCCGTAACACCGAAACCGAAGAAGCTATACTAAAGCGCCTTTCGCGTTCGTCGTTAGAACTTAATCATGCACCAAAATTCGACCTTACTATTATAAATGATGTTTTGGACGAAGCCGTAGAATGTGCCAAACAAAATATAGAATCGTTCTTAAATATAAACAAGCAATAATATCTATACCACATGCAGAACCTATTTCGATTTATAAAGAAATATAGCTATGTAATTGTTTTTTTGCTATTGGAAACTATAGCAGGTGTGCTAATAGTGCAAAATACCTATTACCAAAGTTCTGTAATAATATCGTGGGGCAATAGTATAGCAGGAGAATGGTTCAATCAATTTAAAAATATTACTAGTTATCTAAACTTGGCATCGACTAATAAGCAACTTGCAGAAGAAAATGCACGTTTGCGTCAAGAGATAGCTAATTCGTATATTACCTACAACAAAAGAGAGTTTGAAATAAACGATACTGTGTATAAACAACAGTACGAATATACCGAAGCACAAGTTATTAGAAATACGTGGAATACAAGTAATAACTATGTGATGATAAATAAAGGATATTTGCATGGTATACATCCGGATATGGCGGTAATATCATCGCAAGGTATTGTAGGTGTTGTAGTGAATACAACAAAGAATTTTTCGAATATCATGTCGATATTGCATGTGAATAGCAAGAATAGTATAAAGATAAAACGTACAGGAGTGTCCGGCACATTGACATGGGATACCGAAGATTATCGCTACGGAACACTTACTGATATTCCAACAACTCATAAATTGCATATCAATGATACCGTAATAACAAGCGGTTTTTCTAAGAATTTTCCGGAGGGAGTACCGGTCGGATATATCCAAAGTTTTTGCGAAGAGCCTGGTAGTGGTTTTTATACTATAAAGATAAAATTTGCTACAGAGTTTAATAAATTGGACTATGTCTACATAGTAAATAATATATACAAAGAAGAGCAGGCACAATTGATAGAAGCAACAAAGAAAACCGAAAGTGATGAATAAGATAGTATTACAAAATATTATACGATTTGTTGTGCTGATATTTTTTCAAATATCAGTGTTGAACAACATATATTTGGGAGGATATGTAAATCTATTTCTTTATATATTGTTTATACTTATGTTGCCAACCTATTTACCTAAAAATGTCATAATATTAATTTCATTTGCAACAGGTTTTATAGTAGATATATTCTCTACAACTTTGGGTTTGCATACTTTTTCTGCTACACTTATAGGTTTTTCGAGAGTCGTATTTGCCGATAAAATATTGACAAAAGGCGATAATGTAGAAATAGATACTCCGAGTATACGCACAATTTCGCCATCGGTTTATTCGGCTTATGTAATAATACTTACTTTTATTTATTGTTTCTTTTATTATCTAATAGAATCTTTTTCCCTTCATGATATTCTTAATCTTTTGATACGTACTGTGCTGAGTACTATAGTTACATATTTACTTATGATAGCTTGCCAATTTCTTTTTATCAATCAAAAGAAAAAGTAATTTGCAAATAGAAATATGTAAAAAATAAACTTCAGTGAGTATACAAAGAAAGAAAGCATTTGGAATAAGATAAAAAAATCGTATATTTGCACAAAAATAATTCGTTGCCGTGGATAATTTAAAATACAGTTTGAGAGGTGTTTCGGCATCAAAAGAAGATGTACACACCGCAATAAAAAATATAGACAAAGGACTTTATCCAAAAGCCTTTTGTAAGATAATACCGGATATATTGACAAACGACGAAAACTATTGTACCATTATGCATGCTGATGGTGCCGGTACAAAATCATCGTTGGCATATATGTATTGGAAAGAAACCGGTGATATGTCGGTATGGAAAGGTATTGCTATCGATGCTATAGTTATGAATTTGGACGACTTGTTGTGTGTCGGAGTTACCGATTCAATTTTGTTGTCGTCTACTATAGGTAGAAACAAACGCTTAATACCGGGCGAAGTGATAAGTGCTATAATAAATGGTACTGAAGAATTTCTAGCTAAAATGCGTGATTTGGGAGTAGGTATCTATTCTACAGGTGGAGAAACTGCTGATGTTGGCGATTTGGTTAGAACTATTATTGTCGATTCTACAGTTACAGCCCGTTTGAGAAGAGATCAAGTTATTTCTAATCACACAATATCTGATGGTAATGTTATAGTAGGTTTGGCTTCTTATGGACAAGCAACTTACGAAACAGAGTACAACGGAGGTATGGGTAGCAATGGTTTGACTTCGGCTCGTCATGATGTGTTTAGTAAATATTGTGCCGAAAAATATCCTGAAAGCTATGATAATAAGTTGCCTTCAGAGGTAGTGTATTGTGGAAACATGACTCTTACATCGCCTACAGAAGTAGAAGGTGTGGATGCCGGAAAAATGGTTCTTTCTCCAACTCGTACATATGCTCCTATAATAAAGAAGATACTTTCCGAATATAGAGGAAAAATTTCGGGAATGGTACATTGCAGTGGAGGAGCACAAACTAAGGTATTGCATTTTGTAGAAAATCTACATGTTGTTAAAGATAATATGTTCGATGTTCCACCATTATTTAGAATGATTCATGAACAATCTGAAACAGATTGGCAAGAAATGTACAAGGTTTTCAATATGGGACATAGAATGGAAATATATACCGATAGCGAAACTGCAAAGGCTATTATTGAAATATCTAAATCGTTTAATGTTGATGCAAAAATAATTGGATACTGCGAATCTTATAATGGTAAGAAAGTAACAGTTAAATCCGATAAAGGAACGTTCTCTTATTTAGGATAGTAATATCTATACACAAGTATGGCTGATATTTATTCAAATAGGAGTAGTATTATAAAATTTATATTCATAGCGGTAAGTGTTATATTTATCATTCGTCTCTTCTTCTTACAGATAGTGAATAGAGATAAGTATGCTGATCTTGCCGAGGGTAATGCGTTGCGCTATGTGACCCAGTACCCTGCACGTGGATTGATATATGATCGTAACGGTGAGTTGTTAGTTTACAACGAAGCTGTTTACGATCTTATGGTTATACCCAGACAAGTAAAGAATATAGATACGGCAAATTTTTGCGAATTGGTAGGTATAACCAAAGAAGAGTTTATTCAGAAAATGAAGAAAGCTCGTAACTATTCGTCGTATGCTTCTTCGGCCTTTGTGAAACAAATCTCCAAGGAAGAATTTGGTGCTTTGCAAGAAAGTTTGTATAAGTTTAAGGGTTTCTATGTTCAAACTCGTACTCTGAGAAAATATGAGAAGCCTATAGCAGCTCATGTGTTGGGGTATATAGGAGAGGTAAACAATAATGAAATAACAAAGAACCCATATTACAAGCAAGGCGACTATATAGGAAAAAGTGGTTTAGAAAAGTCCTACGAAGAGCAATTGAGAGGCCAAAAAGGTAAAAAAGTAGTATTGGTAGATGTTCATAATAGAGAAAAAGGAAGTTTCCAGAATGGACTCTACGATACTGTGGCAATAGCCGGACACAATTTATACTCTACACTTGACGCGGAATTGCAAGAATATGCCGAGCAGTTGATGGCAAACAAACGAGGTAGTATTGTTGCAATTGAGCCTTCGACAGGTGAAGTACTTGCATTTGTATCGGCGCCTGTCTACGACCCGAACTTATTAGTAGGGCGTGTACGAAGCAAGAATTACGATATCCTTTCTAAAGATATAAGTAAGCCATTGTTCAATCGTGCACTTATGGCTGCTTATCCTCCCGGGTCAATATTCAAAGTGGCACAATCTCTTATAGCATTAGATTTGGGTGTGATAACGCCTAATACAGGATTTGGTTGCGATAAATCTACTGTTGGTTGTCACGGGCATCCAAATGCTACCAGTGTCAGTGATGCTATAAAAATGTCGTGCAACCCATATTTTTATTATACCTATAAGAGAATAATACAGCAAGGAGTATATTCCAATATATATAAGGATAGTCAGTATGGTCTTAGCGTTTGGCGTAACTATATGCTTAAGTTTGGTTTCGGGCAACAACTAGGAATTGATATTTCTAACGAAAAGAGAGGTGTTATTCCCGATACTGCTTATTACAACAAATGGTATGGTAGGGAACGTTGGGCTTTCTCGACTATATACTCTAATAGTATAGGACAAGGTGAAGTACTTATTACACCTTTACAGATGGCAAATTTTGCTGCTACCCTCGCAAATCGTGGTTATTACTACATACCTCACTTGGTTAGATATTATGGCGACGACTCTGTACGCAACAATGATTACTATACAAAACACGAAATTGATATACCTAAAGAGTATTTTGATATAGCTGTAAATGGTATGTATGGCGTTGTTCATAGAGATGGAGGTACTGCTCGTCGTGCTAAAATTGACGATATAGCTATATGTGGTAAGACCGGTACATCGCAAAATAATGGCGACGACCATTCTGTTTTTATATGTTTTGCTCCTATGGATAATCCTAAAATAGCGGTATCGGTATATGTAGAAAATGCGAGAGGAGGTGGCGGTACATGGGCTGCTCCAATAGCAAGTTTGGTAGTAGAAAAATACTTGAGAGGTACTGTCGAGCGTAAGGATTTTGAAAAACATTATATGGAATTTAATCCATGTCAGAAATTACCTATAAACACAAAGAGAAAGTAAAGTGAGAAATCAAGAACAAAATATATTTGCGAGTATAGATTGGAAAATTGTAGGAGTATATGTTATCTTGGTGTGCTTTGGTTGGATGAATATATATTCTGCAGTTTACGATGATGCGGCTACCGGAATATTTGATTTGTCGCAACAACACGGTAAGCAATTGCTTTGGATAGCAATCGCTTTTGTAACGGCTGCATTTTGTCTTATCATCGATTCTCGGTTCTTTTCATCTACGGCATATGTTATATATGGACTTATTTTGGTGTTGCTTGTCGTCGTATTGTTCACGGCGACAGTTACCAAAGGTGCTACTTCGTGGATATCTATAGGTTCGTTTAAGTTACAACCGTCCGAGTTTGCCAAGTTTGCTACGGCATTGGCGTTTGCCAAATATCTGAGTACTATAGATGTCGATATACGAAACAAAAGAACTCAAGTTGTGGCATGGGGTATTATTTTTTTGCCTGCATTGTTGGTGCTTTTGCAGCACGACACTGGTTCGGCTATGGTGTTTGTTGGCTTTTTGTTGCCTTTTTATCGCGAGGGAATGACAGGTATAATACTTATAATAGGTCTGATTGCTGTTGTTTTATTCGTATTGGCTCTTGCATTCAATAAGTTTATTGTTATTGCTTTATTGGTGTTAGTATCGTTGGGATACATATTCCTTTGGCTTACAAAAAGCAAAAGAACATTGCGAAATATACTGAAAGTAGCAGGACTGTTTGTGGTATGTTGTATGTTTGTTTTTTCGGTAGATTTTGTGTTCGAAAATGTGTTGGAGCCTCATCAAAAAGATCGTATTTATGTGCTTTTGGGTAAATGCGACGATCCTAGAGGTATCAATTATAACGTAAATCAATCTAAGATAGCTATAGGATCGGGGCAGGTGTTTGGTAAGGGATTCCTTGATGGTACTCAAACTAAATATAATTTTGTACCCGAACAAGAAACAGATTTCATATTTTGTACAGTAGGCGAGGAGTGGGGGTTTATAGGTTCTACATTGCTGGTGTTGGGATACCTTTATCTGCTTTTACGTATTGTGATTATGGCAGAGCGCCAACGGTCCAAGTTCGCTCGTATTTATGGCTATTCGGTGGCAAGTATATTTTTTATTCATTTTGCTATAAATATAGGTATGGTATTAGGTGTATTGCCGGTGATAGGTATACCATTACCTTTCTTTAGTTATGGTGGTTCGTCGCTGATAGCTTTTACATTGCTGCTTTTTGTTTTTATACGACAAGATGCGGTGCACAACCAAATAATTTAGTTTTAAATAGAAAAAATACATAATAAAATGGGAAAAAGTACGGAAAAAAAATGTTCGTTTTGCGGTCGTAAAGAGTCGGAAGTAGAAGTGTTGTTGTATGGTATCGATGGTGCAATATGCGAGTCGTGTGTAGACCGAGCAAAGGAAATATTAAACGAGGCCTATAAAGAAGATGCCAAGAAAAACGGCTTCAGTTTAGATATAAAAACACCTAAAGAAATTAAAGATCATTTAGATCAGTACATAATAGGACAAGATGATGCAAAGAAAGTGTTGGCGGTTGCGGTATACAATCACTATAAACGTTTGATGTATAACCAAAACGAAAAAGACACAAATGATGTAGAAATCGAAAAGTCTAATATAGTATTGGTGGGCGAAACCGGTACAGGAAAAACCCTTATAGCGCGTACTATAGCCAAGATATTGAATGTTCCTTTTTGTATTGCCGATGCTACTGTGCTTACCGAAGCCGGATATGTGGGGGAAGATGTTGAGAATATTCTTGTCAAATTGTTGCAGGCAGCCAACTACGATGTGCAAGCTGCCGAACGTGGAATAGTGTTTATTGATGAGATTGATAAGGTGGCTCGTAAAAGCGATAACCCATCTATTACTCGTGATGTATCGGGCGAAGGGGTGCAACAAGCTATGCTTAAACTATTGGAAGGAACGGTGGTAAATGTACCTCCACAAGGTGGTCGTAAGCATCCTGAACAAAAAATGATAGCTGTAAACACTCAAAATATATTATTTATTTCGGGGGGTGCTTTCGATGGTATCGATAGAATTATAGCTTCGAGAATGAAAGCTCATGTGATAGGATTTGGCGAAAGCAAAAACAGGGGTATGGTAGATAAAGATAATTTGTTGCAATATGTTTTGCCTCAAGACTTGAAAAAGTTCGGTCTTATTCCGGAACTTGTGGGACGTTTTCCTGTTCTTTCGTTTTTGAATCCGTTGGATAAAGAAGCCTTGAAAAGAATTCTTAGCGAACCAAAGAATGCTCTTACCAAGCAGTATCAAAAGTTATTCCTTATGGATAACGTGAACTTGGAGTTCGAGCCGGAGGCATTGGATGTGGTGGTAGATAAGGCTGTAGAGTACAAACTTGGGGCTAGAGGTCTTCGCTCTATAATGGAAAGCATTATGACTGACATTATGTACGAAATACCTTCGAAACACAATACTACCCAAACCGTGACGATAACGAAAGAAATGGCTTTGGAAAAAATAAATAAATCTAAGATAAACTCGTTGTTATAACAACATAAATTGAATTATTAATTAAATACGTAGAACAATGAAAAAAACACTGATTTGCTTACTTGCATGTTGCTTTGCACTTCAAGTATCGGCGCAAAAAGCAAATTTTGGTGCTAACTTAAAAGCACCTGCATCTTTAGAAGATAAAAAAGAATTTACCGAAAAATTGCCTGCTCCTAAGATGAAAGAGAGTATGCCTCTTATGGAAGCTTTGCGTCGTCGTGAGACAAAACGAGATTTTCTTCCAGAAAGATTGTCGATGCAAGAATTGTCAAATTTGTTGTGGGCTGCTAATGGTATCAACCGTCCAAAAGAAGGAAAACGTACTGCTCCATCGGCTCGCAATGCTCAAGAGATAGATGTTTATGTATTTCTTCCAGAAGGAGTATTTCTCTACAATCCAGAAAAACATTATTTGGAAATGTTGCACAAAGAAGATATGAGAGACAAAGTAAGTCGCCAAAAATTCTTCAAAGTGGCTCCGGTTGTATTGGTATTTGTTGCCAACTTCGACAAGATGGAAAACTTTGACGAGCAAGCAAGAGACTTCTATTCGGCTACTGATGTTGGATATGTAAGCCAAAATGTTTATCTATATTGTGCGGGAAGCCAACGTTTAGGTACTGTGGCTTGTGGTAGTATAGAACGCGATTTTTTGAGAGATGTATTGCATGTAGGAAATGGTAAGGCTCTTTTGGCTCAACCTGTAGGATATACAAGCAACAAAGAATAATTTGATATAGGTAACACTTTCTACATAAAAAGTGCTATAAAAAAAGAGAGGTTGGAAAACTATTTAGCATTCCTGCCTCTCTATTTTTTTGTTTACTCATCTAATACCCATTGTTTTTTTCTCATATTCAGTGGCGAAACGAACTACGTTTTAGTTCAGATTTACCTTTATGTCAACGTTTTTTAGGTGTATGTATTGTATGCTTCGTGCATAGTTTACAATATTTTTCACCGTACGTTTCGATGGTTGTATGCACACTTTGCTCCGTGTGCAATACTCTAATTGGGCATTGTTTTGTCGATAAGAATTGTACTTTTCATTCATAGGCATTAAATTTTTCAATTAATAAATGAACTCACTTGTGCTTACAAATTCTCTCGAAATACAACAAGAAAACTACCAAACAGCGAATTTATTGCACAAATATATTTTTATTCTGATATTTAACTTTTTTTATCCCGAATGTTTATAGAATATTGAATATTTGGTGCGTGTATTTTGTGCCGGTATGCCGATATGCAATGTGTATGTATGTCGACCGAGAAGCGATTTGTTGTACCGGTTTTTATAGATGATCGGAATGTTAAAGAAAAATTTTTATTGTTAAATTGTAGTTTGTGCTACTGTGAATAATGTTTGAAAATACCATGTTTTTTGTCTAAAACTATGGCACTTTTTGTATCAAAACCTCGGAGTTAGGTGTGCAAACTATGGTGGTTTAGTATGTAAAACTACCATATTTGCATTGGCAAAGTGCCCTATTTGCATTCCGGAAGGGTGGAAGAGGCTTTTTTAATGAATTATTAGAAATAGGTGTATAAATAGTGGTTTCTGATAATCAGCATGTTGGGCTCTTTAACTGTTCTATATCTCGATATATGTATGTTGGGGTTGTTTGTTGCAGAAATACGTTGTTTTCAGTGTTAAATATAGTGGTGTTAATATATTGCAAATTTAGTATTTTTGTTAATGTGGAAATGCCTTGTTTGGGGCGAAAAACATTATGTTTTTTGTTACTTTTTTTTGCCGTATTGCCAGTCTACAAAGTCCTGTATAGCCTGTTCCATTGGTGTGTTTGGCATATTCAACTCTTGTTGTGCTTTTGTGCTGTTGTAGTACTCTTTTATGCATAGTTGTTTGGTATTTATGCTACATACCTGTGTTTTTATTCCCATTTTTCGCACTATGTCGCCTAGTTTTCCTACCAAGTTTGTTATTGTGGTTGGTATGGGTAGTACTATTTGATGGTAGTTGCACACCTTTTTTTGTAGGTGGTAAAAGTCTATTATTGTCATGTTGTGGTTGGCTGCTATGTATCGGTTGCCGTTGTGTCCCATAGTCAAAGCGTTGACTGCTGCCGTGGCTACGTCGGATACATGTACAAAACATTTGCCTCCCATAGGTGCTGCCATTATAGGTTTTTTGTAGGCCATCATTAGCATTTGTCCCGAGCTTGGCTTGGTGTCGTATGCGCCTATCATATAGCCGGGGTTTATTATTACTATGTGGCTTTCCGTCTTTTTCGATGCTTGTACAAATAGGTCTTCGGCCATCTTTTTGGTAATGGCGTAGTACGATTCCGAAAACGGGTACTCTATTTCGGCCTCTTCGGTAGCGTGGTTGGTGGCAGTGCCGTAGCCTATGGTGTTCAATGTGCTTATGTATACTATGCGCTTTATACCTAAGGTGTCGGCCACTCTCAGCACGTTTTCAGAGCCTTTTAGGTTTACTGTTTCAAACTCGAGGTACTCCAGGCTCATATCGGTAGCTGCTGCCACATGTATTATAGCGTCGCAGCCATCGCCACATTCCAATAGTTGGTCGTAGTTGGCAAAGCTGCCTTCCACCACCTTTAGGTCGGGGTGTTCCAATAGTATGCTCTCGGGCCTACGCACTATGGCATTGATATGATGGCGGTCGGCTATCAGTTTTTTTATTATATTGTGTCCCAATAGTCCGTTGCCGCCTGTAAGCAGTACCTTCATCTTCTGTAGTGTTATTAATGAGCTTCGAGCCAATTGTCGCCAATGTCTATACCTACTTCTATAGGAATATCCAGTGGTATGGCGTTTATCATCTCGCGGCTTACTATTGTTTTCACTTCGTCTAGTTCGGGTTTGTACACGTCAAACACCAATTCGTCGTGTACTTGCAATATCATTTTCGACTTCAGTTGTTTTTCTTCAAAGGCATTGAATATCCTGTTCATTGCTATCTTTATCATATCGGCCGATGTGCCTTGTATAGGCATATTCACCGAGTTTCGTTCGGCAAAGGTACGTAGATTGTTGTTTCTCGAGTTTATATCTGTCAGGTATCTTCGTCGTCCGCAAAGGGTTTTGGCATAGCCATGTTGGCGTGCAAACTCTATGTTTTTTTCTATATAGCTCTTAATGTTTGGATATTGTACAAAGTATTCGTCGATAAGGGCAGTGGCCTCTTTTCGAGATATGTTTAGCTGTTCAGATAGTCCGAATGCCGATATTCCGTACACTATGCCAAAGTTTACCGACTTGGCGTTTCGTCGTAGGTCGGCTGTCACTTCTTCGATAGGTATATTGTATATCTTGGCTGCGGTAGCGGTGTGTATGTCGTAGTGGTTTTGGAATGCGTTTATTATATGTTCGTCTTGGCTTAGCGATGCTATTATTCGTAGCTCTATCTGCGAATAGTCTGCCGCCATCAGTGTGTAGTCGTCGTTGCGAGGCACAAAAGCTTTGCGTATTTCTCTGCCTCGTTCGGTGCGTATGGGTATGTTTTGCAGGTTGGGGTTGTTAGAGCTCAACCGTCCTGTGGCTGTAACCGTTTGGTTGAAGGTGGTGTGTAAACGCTGTGTTTGTGGCGATATTAGTTTTGGCAATGCATCCAGATAGGTGCTTATCAGCTTAGACAGCGACCTATATTCCAATATCAGTGGCACTATCTCGTGTTTGTCTATCAGTTTTTGCAGCACATCTTCGGCTGTAGAGTACTGCTTGGTAGCTGTTTTTGGCGGCTTTTCAGATATTTTCAGCGTTTCAAACAATACTTCGCCAAGCTGTTTTGGCGACGAGATGTTGAAACTTTTGCCGGCATAGGCGTATATCTTTTGTTCTATCTCGCTTTTTTCGGTTTGTAGTTGTTGCGAGTATTGTTTCAAATAGTCGGTATCTATTCTTACACCTTCGGCTTCCATGCTTAGCAATACGTCGACCAACGGCATTTCTACATCGAAAAACAATTTTTCCATATCGCTGTCTTGTAGCTCTTTTAGTACGGTAGGCCATAGGGTACATATGATGGATGCACGTTCGCAAACGGCATTTTTAAACGTTTGTTGGGTGGCTATACTCGATAGTGTTGCGGTATTTTTTGCCGATTTGCTTTCTACAACCGACTCCAAATCGTATATGTTTTTATTCAGCATTGCCGATGCTATGTAGTCAAGGGTGTGGCGTGCTTCGGAGTATAGCAGATAATGAGCTATCTGTATGTCTGTCAGTTTGCCTTTTAGTTTTATTCCTTTTGTGGATAGTATATGTTTTGTATGCTTTGTGTTGTGGGTTATTTTTTCTATGTTGTCGGCTTCCAGCAGTGGCTTTATTCTATCCCAGTCGTCTTTAGTGGCAAGGGGTATATATGTTGCAGTGCCGTTTTGTGTGGTAGCTGCCAGTCCGCCGGTGTAGTCGTCGGCAGTGTTGGCAACAAGGTAGAACGCTATTTGCTGTTCGGTCAATAGGCTGTTTACAAAAGCCTCTATGTCGGCGGCTGTTTCCAAGTAGGTATATTGGTCGGTATTGTCGTCTGTGCTGTTGTCGGCAAATAGCGTAGGTTCGTTGTCCATGTCAAATAGGCTTTGCTGTCCGTTGCTGTTGCCGGCAGGTGCAGGTTTGCTTTTGCTTGTGGTGGATAACGACACTATAAGTTCGGGATTCGACACCGAATAGTCGGTAAAGAAGCGTTTTGCAAAGTTGCGAAACTCCAATTCGTTGAACAAATCGCGTAGCTTGTGGAAGTCGGGTGTCTTCAGTAGTAGCTCTTCTTCGTCGAAGTCTATGGGGGCATCAAGGGCTATAGTGGCCAGTTCTTTCGAAAACAATGCTTGTTCGGCATACTCTTTCACAAGGTTGCGTAGCTTTTCGTTGGCTATCTTGTCGTTGTTTTCTATCATGTTTTCTATCGATCCAAATTCAGCAACCAACTGTTTGGCTTTCTTTTCGCCTATGCCCGGAATGCCGGGAATATTGTCGGACGAGTCGCCCCAAAGGCCCAGTATGTCTATCACTTGTTCGCAACGGTCGATAGAGAATTTCTCCAATATTTCGTTTACTCCCAATATCTCGTCTTGCTTACCCATACGGCCAAATCTATACATAGATATATGTTGGCTCACCAATTGTCCGAAGTCTTTGTCGGGAGTTACCATAAGAACGTCGAAGTTGTTGGCTTCGGCACGTTTTGCCAATGTGCCTATCACGTCGTCGGCTTCGTAGCCTACGCATGTAAGTATTGGTATTCTGAAAGCTGTAATAATCTCTTTTATGTAGGGCAAAGCCAGCTGAATGTCTTCGGGCATAGCATCGCGGTTGGCTTTGTATTGCTCAAACTTTTCGTGTCGGAAGGTAGGAGCTTGCAGGTCGAAAGCCACACCTATATGTGTAGGCTTTTGCGAACGTATCAGGTCGTACATTGTAGTGGTAAATCCAAGTATTGCCGAGGTGTTCAATCCTTTCGAATTGAGGCGTGGATTACGGTTTAAGGCGTAGTAGGCTCTGTATGCAATAGCCATACCATCAAGAAGTAACAGCTTTTTGTCCATTGTAATATTGTATTTTTAACTTTGCAAACTTACACAAAAATATCCATTAAAAAAAGTTTATTCAAAAATAATTGTTCAACAAACTAAAATATATCTTGCAGAATTATTGCAAAAAACGTAAATTTGCATATTGATTCGAATAGTTGAAAGAATTAATAATTAATTATTAACCAATAATATAAAATAATAATAAGATATGGGAAGAGCGTTTGAATATCGCAAAGCACGCAAGATGAAACGTTGGGGAAATATGGCAAGAACATTTACCCGTATAGGTCGTGAAATAGAAATAGCAGTAAAAGCCGGTGGTCCGGACCCTGATACTAATGCACGTTTGCGTCTGTTGATTCAGAATGCACGTACAGAAAACATGCCTAAAGAAAATGTAGAAAGAGCTATAAAACGTGCCGTATCGAAAGATACTACTGCATACAAAGAAGTCGTTTACGACGGAAAAGGTCCTTACGGTATTGCTATTGTGGTAGAAACAGCTACCGACAATCCTACTCGTACCGTGGCTAATGTAAGAGCTGCTTTTGTGCGTGGCAAAGGTGAATTGGGTACCATGGGTATGAACGACTTTATGTTTGAACGCAAATGTAGCTTCGTGGTGGCTTACAAAGATGGTATAGATATGGACGAGTTGGAACTTGAAATGATTGACTGCGGTATCGACGAAATGTTTAAAGACGAAGAAGAGATACTTATATATGCCGATTTCCAAAACTTCGGTCCTATACAAAAATACTTGGAAGATAACAGCTTCGAGATAAAATCGTTTAAGTTTGAACGTATACCTACCGACTTGCGTCAGCTTACTGAAGAGCAACAAGAAGAGGTAAACAAACTGTTGGAACGTTTGGAAGACGACGACGATGTTACAAATATATTCCACAATATGGCATAGTTGCATAGTATGCTGTATTATTTTTTGATAATAAATGTGGTAGCGGCTGTGGTGTTTGCCGGCGATAAATATTGTTCCAAGCACAACGCCAAGCGCGTGCCCGAACGTATATTACACCTCCTCGAAATATCGGGAGGTGTTTTTTGTATATTATTTTTGATGTATACTATAAGACACAAAAATAGGAAATGGTCGTACTATGTTTTTACCTGGATAGCTGCGTTGGCGTGGATTGTGTGTGCGTATTTAGTATTTTTTTAGTATTTTTAATGTTTCGTTATAAACTTTTTTCTCCCTTTTTCCGGTCTTTATAGTGTTTGTTGAAACAAGAAAATTATAAACTAAAATTTATCGATATGAAGAAAAGATTATTAATTTGGGCTTTGTGTGCGTTGTCGGTATCTGCTATGTATGCACAAAACACAGCCAATGCAAACCGAAAAGGCCACAGACTAAACCTTTCGGCAATAGAAAAAATGGCAACAAAGAGCGATGGCTATCTATACAAAATGTCGAGCTATGCTACCGACGACGATTATTTGCGTACCGAATTTTCGTACGACGATGCTCACCGTCTGGTGGCTGTAAAGCAGGTGTTGGACTATATTGTTGTCGACTCGTTGTTCTACAATCAAGACAATAAGATGGTGAAACTGTCGGGCTGGCAAATGATAGGCGGACAGATGGTGAACGTATACTATATAGATTATACCTACGATGCAAATGGCAATGTGGCTACACGCACCAACTACAACTATTTCGACGGTTGGGAATTGGGTGGAGTGTACGAATATTCGTACAACGCCGACAACCAAATAGTAGCTTCCGAACTTACCATGAGTGGAATGGTATATATGCGTGTAGAGTATACCTATGCCGACGGACGTTTGGATAGCGAGGTGTGGAGCTCGTACGATGGTGTGAGAGTGTCGCCTTCCGAAAAGATATATTACTACTACGATGCCGACGGACGGTTGGTGTTGAAAAAGGACAGTATATTGGGTACATGCAATTGGCAACTGAGCGGTACCGAAACGTATATATACGACGAACAAGGCAACTGTACCGAAAAGCATAAATACGATGCCTATGGTGCCGAAGTGGAACGCAGTATTTACGAGTTTGAAACTCGTTTGTTGGCAGAAACATTGATGCCTGAACATTTGGAGATGGACCGCCCATATACATACTACAATGTCAATACATACAATATAGAACATTGGTATAGCGTAGACGATAACTTTACATTGCAATATGTTTGCGACTATGTGTATACATATATACCTATCAATAGTAATAGCATAGATGCTGCCAATGTAGAAACATTCTCTGTGGTGCCAAACCCGGCAAAAGATGTTGTGTATATAGATTGCCCACAAACTATCGATGCCGAAATGCAAGTGGTAGATGCTATGGGACGTGTGGTAGCCAACGGAAAGATATCGGAAAGCAATACTGCACTAGACGTAAGTATGTTGCCGGCGGGACTATATGTTTTGCGTATATCCAATGCCGAAGGCACAAAAGTAGCTAAGTTTGTGGTGGAATAATGTGTTGGTGAAAATTTCTTTGTTTAAAATAATTTGTGTTTGTTTTTTATAGGGGCATGTTTTTATAATGTGTCCCTAATTTTTATGGCTTCGCGTTGCTATGCCAGTCTACAAGTCTACAAGTCAACGAGACTACTAGTGGGGCGGCAGCCGGTGGACTTCGCCGGAATGACGGATTTATGGAATGACGGATTGACGGAATTATGAAACTACGGAAAGGACGAGTCGGCTCATTGCTCATAGCCCAATCACTCTCTATACTCTCTCTACCTTCTATACCCTTTAGACTTTTGTCCTTTGCCTTTCGACAGCGTAGCGTAAGCGAAGCCTCTCAAAGCTTGGCAGCAAAAGATATTTTTCCTTGATGCGACACCGAAATTCCTTGATGTAATTGTTGTAAAACAGTAGGTGGAGTAGCAAAACATCAGATCTTTTACACCAA
>JAFZDP010000003.1 GCA_017561155.1 Bacteroidales bacterium
CGTATCCTTGCAAGTTCTTTGCTTACCAAAGATAGGATTGAAGAACTCTTTTTTCATGACATAAATGAAATTTTGGATGACAATCATGGGCAACTTAAAATTGAATTTGATTACAGTTAATATATTTAAGAGACACTAGTGATATTCTCTAATATATTCTATACCTTTCTATACTTTCACAACTCACAGCTTCTATTTTTCGAGTTGCGAAGCAACCGTAGTCTGTAGTCTGTAGTCTTAAAGTGTAGCGGTAGCGTAGCGTAGCGCTACAGGGGGGGTGTTTTTTAGTTGTTAGTTTTAAGTTAGAAGTTAGTAATTTTCTATACATTCTATCCCTTCTACATCTTTTCTGCCTCTTTACCCAAACAGGTAAACCGCTATATTTTTGATGGTTGCAAAAGTTTTTGTAGTATTCTTGTTTTTCCGTGGAAAAGTTTGTACCTTTGCAAAATAGTTGAGGTGTGGGGTGAGGTTTGTGTATGGTTTGTGTATTAGTGCGTTACGAGAATATGTTTTTCGGAGGGTGTTGTTTTTCTGTAAAAAGAAGATTTTTTGCCACTACTCCGACTGCTATATGTTTTTTTTATAAAACGAAAATATGAAAATATGAGTGAACAGATTTCTGTCTACCTATCCAAAGCACAGAAATATTGTGCCGATAGTGAGCAGTGCGAGTATACCGTTCGTAAGAAACTGAGAGATTGGGGAGTAGACACCGAAGAGGCAGACTATGTGGTGGGACAATTGGTGGTGGACAGGTGGATAAGCGAGGAGCGTTATGCTGCAAGTTTTGCACGTGGCAAGTTCAGAATGCTGAAGTGGGGTAGACGAAAAATAGAATATCAATTGCAGATGTATAAAATATCGAAACCAAATATAAAGATAGGATTGGAAGAGATAGATTCCGACGAATATGCAGAGGTGCTGAACCAATTGGCAGCACGCAAATGGGACGAGTGCAGGGGCGAAAAGTTGTTCGGTAGAAAACAAAAGGTGTATGCCTACCTTGTGGCAAAAGGTTATGAGTACGATTTGGTGCAAGATGCTGTAGAGCAGTTGGCACGAACCGAACGTGAAACAAGATAAATAGTAAGTATATATAATATATAATATATAATGTAACAAACAAAGATATGAAAGGTTTAAAACTGATATTGTGCAGCGTAATGCTGTTGGGACTTGGAGCAACTGTCAAGGCAAATATGGTATCGGACAGCACTGCTACCGATACTGTGGTACAAAAAATAAGCAATTGGAAAACTACGTCTGTTCCTACGCTGAAGTTTTCGCAATACTACTACGACAATTGGGCAAAAGACGGTTACACACAAGTAGCTCTTACTATGGGTTATGTGGGAACTTACACCTACACGCGTCCAAGTTATATATGGGATTCTCGTCTTGATTTGGCATTCGGTTTTTTGAAAATAGATATGAATGCAGATAAGATATTCGACGATTCTAAATATTTGCGCAAGAGTGACGATAAGATAGACTTTACTTCTACATTTTCGTGGAAGATGAAACATAATTGGAACTGCAATGCTTCGGTGAACTTGAAAACGCAGTGGTACGACAGTTACAAATTTTATGCTGATCCCGAACAAGAACCTACGTTGATGTCTGCCTTGTTTTCGCCTGCATATATGATTACATCGTTGGGTTTTGAGTACAAGAAAGAGTATTGGAATGCTTCGTTCTCGTTCATCACTGGCAAGAATACTTTTGTGTTGGACAATCGTATCAATCCCGCTGACTATGGTGTACTCGAAGGACGTTCCCACATGGGTTGGGGATCGTATGTTCGTTTTTATTACAAGAAAGATATTATGAAAAATATCAATCTTTACACCCGTATCGAAATGTTTTGGGAATACCAGAAAGAATTGCTTACCGAAACAGATATAAACTGGGAAGCGACATTGGAATTTAGGGTAAACAATTGGTTGTCTGCTTTTGCAAGCATCAATGTGATATACGATGTTGATTTCTCGTTGGCACGACAATTGTACCAACGTTCGGGTATTCAGATAAACTTGGATTGGATTACCAATAGAAATAAAAAATAAAAAAAACGTACAAAAAAATCCATAATATTGCTTTTTGAGCATAAAAAATAGGTGTTTGAAAAGCAATTGCAGAGGATAGTGTACGGAAATGTAAAACAAAGATAACAACAACGTTAGATTTGTACGAATAAAAATGTTTGAAAATAAGTTGCACATACGGAAAAAAAAGTGTAATTTTGCAAACTGAAAAATCGGGGTGTGGCGCAGTTGGCTAGCGCACTTGCATGGGGTGCAAGGGGGCGAAAGTTCGAGTCTTTTCACCCCGACTTTTTTTATATATGCATACGAGGAAAAAACTATGGCATTGTTTTGGGACACTAAGATAGAATTCCTTAAAGGAGTAGGACCTGCAAGAGCAGCATTGTTGCAAAAAGAGTTGAATATTTTTACTTTTGGCGACTTGCTTACTTACTATCCTTTTCGTTATGTAGATAAATCGCACTTCGTATCTGTCAGAGATATAAGGGATAGCGCCAATTATATAGTTACAAAAGGTTTTGTTGTGCGTCAGGAGTTGTTGGGTTCGGGGCGTACTCAGAGGTTGGTGATAACTTTTTCCGATGGTACGGGAAATATAGAGTTGGTGTGGTTTAAGGGTATAAAATGGATAAGAGAGTGGATAAAACCTAATGTAGAATACATTGTGATGGGAAAACCCAACAGTTTCAATGGCAAGTATTCGATACCACATCCAGATATAGAAATTCTGCGTCCTGAAGATAATTTGATAAAACAAAATTTTCAACCTGTATATTCTACTACCGAAAAGCTGAAAGCACAGGGACTTACATCGAAGGGAATATCGAAACTTGTGCAGCAATTGCTATCCGAAGCAAAAGGAAGAATACCCGAAGTATTGCCTACTTATGTTATGGTTCAGAACAAGTTGTTGACGCGTCAAGATGCCTTGTATGCTATACATTTTCCCGAAAATAACGAGTTGTTGCAACGTGCCATTTATCGCTTCAAATTCGAGGAGTTGTTCTTTATCCAATTGGATTATCAGTATGCCAAAAAGGAACGAAGAGAAAAAACATCGGGATTTATATTTGATAAAATAGGAGATAATTTCAATAACTTTTATCATCATCATCTTCCGTTTCAACTTACCAACGCGCAGAAACGTGTGGTGAGAGAGATACGCAACGATGTGAAAACAGGAAAGCAGATGAATAGGTTGTTGCAAGGCGATGTAGGTAGTGGAAAAACATTGGTTGCGCTATTGAGTATGCTGATAGCAAAAGATAATGGATTTCAAGCCTGTATGATGGCACCTACAGAGATATTGGCAAATCAGCATTATATAGGTATATCTAAATTTCTGAATGGTTTGCCTATAAAAGTTGCATTGCTTACAGGTTCGACAAAAGCAGCAGAAAAACGAAAAATAAAAGCACAATTGCTCGAGGGCGAAATAGATATATTGGTAGGCACACACGCTTTGATAGAGGATGATGTGAAATTTTCCAATTTGGGTTTTGTCGTCATCGACGAGCAGCACCGTTTTGGTGTGGAGCAACGTGCTAAGTTGTGGACAAAAAACAATATTCCCCCACATGTATTGGTAATGACGGCAACCCCTATACCACGAACTCTAGCAATGACTTTTTATGGCGATTTGGATTGTTCCGTAATAGATGAGTTGCCACCTGGAAGAAAACCTATAAAAACTGTGCACCAATACGATAGCGACAGATTGAAAGTGTTTGCTTTTTTGGAAAAACAAATATCGTTGGGCAGACAGGTGTATGTGGTATATCCGCTTATAAAAGAGTCGGAAAAGTTGGATTTGAAAGATTTGATGGACGGATACGAAAGTATATCTAGACGTTTTCCGTTGCCAAAATATCAGATAAGCATACTGCACGGACAAATGAAACCTGCTGATAAAGACTACGAAATGGAACGCTTCAAAAAAGGCACTACACATATAATGGTTTCAACCACAGTGATAGAAGTGGGAGTAGATGTACCCAATGCCACAGTTATGGTAATAGAAAACTCTGAACGTTTTGGTTTGGCACAATTGCACCAATTGCGAGGGCGTGTAGGTAGAGGTGGAGAGCAGTCGTATTGCATACTGATGACAGCGGATAAGTTAAGTTATGACGGTAGAGAACGAATATCCACAATGGTGCGCACCAACGATGGTTTTGAAATATCCGAAGCAGATTTGAAGTTGCGAGGTCCGGGAGATTTGCAGGGTTTGCAGCAAAGTGGTGTAGTGAATTTGAAGGTGGCAGACATAGTGAAAGATGAAAGTATAATACGATTGACTCGTAATGTAGTTGCTGATATATTATCGGTGGATGCGAACTTTGAAAACCTAGACAATGCTCCGCTGAAACTGTATATAAAAAACAAAAAAACAGAACGAAATTGGAGTAAAATATCCTAAAAACAAAGACTAAAAATAGAAACTTAAACCTAAAAATGTTGTTGTAGGTAAAAGAAGTCGAAATGACAGGAAATAACGAAGAGGTTAAACCGTACAATATTAGAGTGTTATAAGTGTTGAAAAATAAATTAATAAATAAAGATAAAAATAACTTGTAAGTTAGTTTAAATAGGTGTATCTTTGCAAGTTGAAAAAAGAGAAAGATAATGGAATATAATACACAGCGAGAAAAGTTGAAAATTACAGATTATGGGCGAAATGTGTGCAAATTGATAGAGTATGCAAAAACCATAAAAGATAGAGACAAACGTAATATAGTAGCAAAAATCATAATAAATGTAATGTCTCAAGTGAACCCCACTGCCAAAGACAATGAAAACTACGAAGAAAAGTTGTGGGATCACTTGATGATAATGTCCAACTACGAATTGGACGTTGATTGCCCATACGCTATAAGTAAAGAGGCAACAGTGAACTTTACACCACAACCAATAAAAAATCAACAAAGCAGAATAAGATATCGTCATTATGGTAAGTTTTTGGAAAATATGGTAAACAAAGCTAAACAACTACCCGATGGCGAAGAAAAAGAATACCTTACAGAGTTGATAGCTCATAATATGAAATTGTTCTATTTGACATGGAACCGCGATACAGTGAACGATGAACTTATATTTGAACAATTTTCAGAGCTTACAAACAACGAATTGAAACTGAAAGAAGATTTCGCATTTTTGCAAACAAAAGACTATTTGAGTGGAGTAAAGGCAGCACCGCTTGTTACCCCAAATAGTAGTCCAAGCAAGAAAAAGAAAAACAATGCTGCCAAAAACAATGGCAAGAAAAATAAACGTTCCCAAAACAAGAAAAAGAATGGGAAATAAATAGATTAATAAACCTTTAAAAATACAACACAACAGATTATGAGTTCATTTGAGATAGTAGGTGGTAATAGACTGAAAGGTGAGATTATACCACAAGGAGCAAAAAACGAAGCACTACAAGTGATATGTGCAACCTTGCTTACAAGCGAAAAGGTGGTTATAGAAAATGTTCCCAACATACGCGATGTGAACAAACTGATAGAACTGCTACAACTACTAAACGTAAAGGTAGAAAAATTAGGAGTTGATGTGTATCAGTTCCAAGCTGATGCAGTGGATTTGGCACAAATGCAAACACCAGAGTTTTCTAAACAAGCCACAGCATTGAGAGGTTCTATAATGATAGTAGGACCAATGCTTGCACGTTTTGGTAGTGCTATAATACCACAACCTGGTGGCGATAAGATAGGGCGTCGTAGATTAGATACGCACTTTTTCGGATTTGAAAAATTGGGTGCTAATGTTGATTTCAAAAAAGACAGATATACTGTAGAAGCAGAAATGCTGAAAGGCGATTATATGTTGCTTGACGAAGCTTCTGTAACAGGAACAGCCAATATAATAATGGCATCAGTATTTGCTAAAGGTACTACTACTATAATGAACGCTGCTTGCGAACCATACATATACCAACTGTGTGGAATGCTAAACAAGATGGGAGCTAAAATATTGGGAGTGGCATCGAATATGCTTACTATCGAGGGAGTAGATAGTTTGGGCGGATGTACACATCGTTTGTTACCCGATATGATTGAGGTGGGTAGCTTTATCGGATTGGCAGCAATGACACGTTCTGAAATTACTATCAAAGATGTTCAATACAGACATTTAGGACTTATACCACAAGTGTTTAAACGTTTGGGTGTAGATATATGGCAACACAACGATGATATTATAGTGCCACAACAAGAAAACTATACTATCGATCGCTTTATGGATGGGTCTATAATGACAATATCCGATGCTCCTTGGCCGGGGTTCACTCCAGACCTTATAAGTATTGCCTTGGTGACTGCTATACAGGCAAAAGGTAGCGTACTTATACACCAAAAAATGTTTGAAAGTCGCTTGTTTTTTGTAGATAAGTTGATAGATATGGGAGCACAAATTATATTGTGCGATCCACACCGTGCCACTGTTATAGGAATGAATCACGAACACCCATTGCGTGGTGTGCGTATGACTTCGCCTGATATTAGAGCTGGTGTAGCTTTGCTTATAGCAGCATTGTCGGCAAAAGGAACAAGTAGAATAGACAATATAGAACAGATAGACAGAGGATACCAAAATATAGACGAACGATTGAGAAAATTAGGAGCAAATATTACGAGAATAGACTAACAAAGAAAGGTTTTTAATAGGAGAAGAAAGAGAATTATGTTTTTGGATAAAATATTTGGAGCAAAAGAAAAACAGGTACTATCGTATATCGGAACTGATGTGCACTCTCATCTTATTCCAGGAATAGATGATGGAGCAAAAGACTATGAAACATCGTTGGCGTGCATTGCTGAAATGCAACGACAAGGAATAAACAAAATATATATAACACCACATTTTCAGAAATATCGTTTCAATAACGATGAAGATGATGTAGTGGAACGATTTGAAAAACTAAAACAACTTGTAGCTGAAAATAACATTGATGTATCGTTGAATATTGCAGGAGAATATCTTATCGACGATGGATTTAAAGAGAAAATAAATTCAGGAAAAAAACTACTTACTCTTAAAGATAATTATTTGCTGGTAGAGTTCTCGTTCAATCAGTCGATGTTTGGTATAGAAGAGTTGTTCTTTGATGTACAAATGAAAGGTTACGAAGTTATTTTAGCTCATCCCGAGCGTTATTCATATTTGAACAAGAACTCGAAGTTGTTGGCAAATTTGAAAGAACAAGGAATATATTTTCAATCAAATGTATTGTCGTTTGGTGGTTTTTATGGTAGCGAACCTATGCGTTTGGCTTACCAATATGTAGAAAATGGTTGGATAGACTTTTTGGGTACAGATATTCATGGTTTAAGGTATCGTGATGCATTGATAAATACTTGCAAAAACTCAAAGTTTGTCAAAATGATAAAGAAACAGAAATTTTTAAATAATCAATTATAGAATATGGACTCGTTAAATGCAATATCTCCAATAGACGGAAGATACAGAAAACAAGTAGATACATTGGGCGGCTATTTTTCGGAAGCTGCACTAATACGTTATCGTGTAAGAGTAGAAATAGAATATTTTATAGCGTTGTGCGAATTGCCTTTGCCACAACTTGAAAAATTTGATAAAACATTATATCCTCAACTACGCAAGATATATCAAGACTTTACTAATGCAGAAGCTCAAGAAGTAAAAGATATAGAAAAAATTACAAATCATGATGTAAAAGCTGTTGAGTATTTTATCAAACGTAGATTTGATAATTTGGGAATACAAGACTATAAAGAATTTGTACATTTTGGACTTACATCTCAAGATATAAACAACACATCTGTACCATTGACATTGAAGGAATGTCACGAAAATACATACCTTCCAATGATGCAAACCGTTATAGCTTTGATAGAAGAAAAAGCTTACGAATGGAAAGATATTCCTATGCTTGCACACACTCATGGACAACCTGCTTCGCCTACTACATTGGGAAAAGAAATGATGGTGTTTGTGTATCGTTTGAAACGTCAGATGGAGTATTTTAATACTATTCCTTTCTCTGCAAAATTTGGTGGTGCAACAGGAAATCTTAATGCACACATAGTGGCTTACCCTGAAATAGATTGGGTAGAATTTGCAAATAATTTTGTAGCAAACCACTTAGGATTGGAACGTTTGCAATATACCACTCAGATAGAAAACTACGACAATATGGCTGCTTACTACGATAATTGTAAGCGTATAAATATTATCTTGATAGATTTTTGTAGAGATATCTGGTCGTATGTTTCTATGGAATATTTTAAGCAACGTATAAAAGAGGGAGAAGTAGGTTCGTCGGCGATGCCACACAAAGTAAACCCAATCGACTTTGAGAATGCAGAAGGTAATCTTGGATTGGCTAATGCTATATTCGAACATTTATCTCACAAATTGCCTATTTCTCGTTTGCAAAGAGATTTGACAGATTCTACTGTAAGTCGTAATGTAGGTGTTCCTATTGCTCATTCGCTTATAGCATTGAAATCGATAGAAAAAGGTATAGGAAAATTGTTGTTGAACGAAACTGCTATCGAACGCGATTTGGAAAACAATTGGCCTGTAGTGGCTGAAGCTATACAAACAATATTGAGAAGTATAGGTTATCCAAATCCTTACGAAACATTGAAAAACTTGACTCGTACCAATACTAAAGTTGATGGTGAAGCAATAGCAAACTTTATAGATACATTGGAAGTTGATGATGCTATGAAAGCACGCCTTAAAGCTATTACTCCTCACAATTATCTTGGAATAAAAGTAAAATAAAAGATAAAAGTTTTTTATAAGAAACGGTTGCTATGAAGTATTTTACATTGCGTCAGTTCTCGCCCTACAAAGTTAGAATGTTGTTGTTTGTAGTGTTCGAAATATTGTCTGTGATGTTTACTTTGGCAACCGTTTTATCTCTTGCCGATTTTTTAAAAATATTGTTCGATACCGAAACGGTAGTTGAACAATCTGCTGCTGATAGTTACCAATTGAATCATTTGTTGCAGCAGTTTTATTTGTGGTTAATATCCTTTGGAAAATCTAAAGCAATAATATTATTCTCTTCGATATTGTTTGGGTTGTATGCTTGCAAAAATGTATTTTCTTATTTGGGAGAGGTGCAGATATCTGTAGTTCGTTCGAAGGTAATACGCAATATTCGCAATTCGTTGTTTTCTAAAACTATGAGGTTGTCAATGGATTATTTTGGGCATACACGCAAGGGAGATATATTGTCGAGGTATAGCAACGACGTTGTAGAGTACGAAGAAAACGTGATAAAGGCAATACGTCAGTTTGTGATAGCTGTAATCAATGTGGTGTTGTATTTTACAATGCTGTTGTATATCAATGTTAAACTGACAGTGTTTGTGTTGTGTTTGTTCCCAATAATAGCCTTGGTAATATCCAAGATAACACGTCATTTGAGAAGAAATTCTGCTACACTGCAACAAAAAACATCTCATCTTATGTCCTTGATAGAGGAAACTTTGTCGGGATTGAGGATAATAAAAGCTTATACCGCCATAGAGTTTTCTAACGACAGATTTAAGGGATACAACAAGTCTTACACACGATTGCGAAACAAAGTGTATCGCAGAATTGACTTGGCATCGCCTGTAAGCGATTTTATGGCAAATTGTATTGTGATGGGGATATTGTTGTTTGGTGCTTATTTGGTGTTTAACAACGATTCGGGGTTGTCGCCAGAATTGTTTATTACCTATATAATGCTGTTTGTGTTGCTGATAAATCCGGCCAAAGATATAGCTACAGCGGTGTCGTCGTTGAAAAAAGGCAGCGCGTGCACCGAACGTTTGAGTAGTTTCCTTGTAGAAAAGGAAAAAGTGGTAGAGGCTGAAAACCCAATGAAGTTTACAGCTCTGAACCATTCGATAAAATACAATCACGTTTGTTTTACTTACAATGAAAAAGATGTTGTGCTAAACGATATATGTTTAACCATCAACAAGGGTGAAACAGTAGCACTTGTAGGACATTCCGGTTCGGGAAAAAGCACGATGGCTGATTTGTTGTCGAGATTTTACAATGCTACGTCGGGTGCGATACTTTTGGACGATGTGCCTATCGAAAAATATTCTATTGCTGATGTAAGGAACGCTATCGGTATAGTGGCTCAGGATACTATATTGTTCAACGATACGGTGTTCAACAACATTGCATTCGGATTCACCAATGCTACGGAACAGCAAGTGGTAGAAGCTGCAAAGATAGCCAATGCACACGATTTTATTCTTCAAATGCCCGACGGCTATCAGACTGTTATCGGAGACAGAGGCGACAGACTTTCGGGTGGGCAGCGACAACGAATTTGCATTGCGAGGGCTGTGCTTAGGAATCCCGATATCTTGATTCTCGACGAGGCTACATCGGCCTTGGATACCGAAAACGAACGTTTGGTGCAAAGTGCCATGAACAATATGCTTGAGGGAAGAACAGCGTTGATTATTGCTCATAGATTATCGACAATTGTAAATGCCGACAAAATTGTGGTGTTGGACAATGGAAAGATTGTAGAGCAGGGTACTCATACCCAACTGTATGCTAATACTACTGGGGTGTATCATAAACTTTGCACTATGCAACAGTTTGCAAAATAACCAATTATTTTTTTAAATAAAAACGAACTATGAAATATAGAACAGGAATAGGTTTTGATGTTCATCAGTTGAAAGATGGATTGCCATTTTATTTGGGTGGCGTAAAAGTGGAACATACCAAAGGTGCTGTAGGACACTCTGATGCCGACGTGCTTATACATGCTATATGCGATGCTTTGTTGGGAGCTGCCAATTTGGGCGATATCGGAAAACACTTCCCCGACACCGACATGAAATATAAAGGTATAGATAGTAAAATACTGTTGAAAGAAACATACGAATTGGTAAAAAGCAAAGGTTATGTGATAGAAAATATCGATACAGTGTTGTGTCTTCAAAAACCCAAAGTGGCACCATATCTGCCCACAATGAAAACTGTGTTGTCTACCGTGCTTGGCATCGACGAGGACGACATATCTATAAAAGCTACCACTACCGAACATCTTGGCTTCGAAGGTAGGGAAGAAGGGGTGTCGGCTTATGCTACGGTGCTGATAAAGAAAGATTAATTTACTAACGGAACAACTATCTATAATTACATATAAGATAATGAAAAGAGGATTTGGAAGTGACAACCATTCGGGAGTGCACCCTGATGTGTTGGCAGCTATAGCAGAAGCAAACGTACAACATGCAATGGCATACGGCGAAGATGAGTATTCTGCACAAGTAGAACAAATATTCAAAGAGCAATTTGGTGACTGTGCTTCGGCATATTTTGTTTTCAATGGTACCGGTGCCAATGTGCTATGTTTGGACGCAATGACTCAAAGTCACCATGCCATAGTGTGTGCCGAAACAGCACATATCAATGTAGACGAATGTGGAGCACCACAACGAATAACAGGTGCTAAACTGTTGACTGTTAAAACTACCGACGGAAAACTTACCCCCGAATTGGTAAAAACACAGCTGCATGGTTTTGGGTTTCAACACCACTCTCAGCCCAAAGTTATATCCATAGCACAGCCAACAGAGTTGGGCACGCTGTATACCTTCGACGAAATAAAGGCTCTTGCCGATTTGGCACACAGCTACAATATGTATCTGCACATAGATGGGGCAAGGTTGGCAAATGCCGCCGTTGCTTTGGGGTGTACCTTCAAGCAGATGACTACCGATTTGGGTGTTGACGCACTGTCGTTTGGAGGAACAAAAAACGGACTTATGATAGGCGAGGCAGTGGTGTTTTTGAACCAACGACTAAACGAAGATTTTCTGTACCGAAGAAAACAAGCTATGCAACTATGCTCTAAGATGCGGTTTATAGCAGCCCAGTTCAAAGCCTATTTTGCAGACGATTTGTGGAAAAGAAATGCCGAGCATTCCAATGCCATGGCAAGGCAGCTGTACAACGCCATAAAAGATGAAGAGGGATTGGACGTGGTGTATCCGGTGCAGGCCAACGGTGTGTTTGTAAGACTGCCACGCGAGGTATGGACCGAGTTGCAAAAGTCCTACTTTTTCTACGATTGGGACGAAGACGACAATGTGGTACGATTTATGTGTAGTTTCGACACTACCGCCGAAGACATCGTTTTGTTTTCCGACACACTGAAAAAGCTCTTAAACAATTACAGATAATATCCAAGAATCAGATAAAGCAGCACCGATGATAGTATTATTGTCGGTGCTGTTTCGTTTATTTTTTAACTTCTATTGCCCCTGTTGAAAAAGCAAAATACTTTTTTTAAACCCGATACGGTAAAAAAGAAAATATATCAAATGTTAAGGCAACTTCTAAAAATTCCACGTTTAAGGCACATAGAAAAATTCTTCTTTAAACTTTTGCCTGCTTTGCGTTTTTTTCTTGGAATCTTTCTATTTCTTTTTCAATTGCATAGCCCGCTATGCTCAATCAAAAGAAAGTAGAAATCTTCTCAAAAAAATTCCACAAAGCAGTTGCAAAGCAATTTTGAGAAGTTGCCTTAATTAAAAAAAGGAGTGAATTTCGGCAAATGTTAAAAAATATTCCTCTATAAATCAATATGTTTAAAAATACTTTGCTATAAATTTTGTCATATTGCAATAAAAGTTTACTTTTGCAGTCCGAAAGAAAAGTTTTGGAAGAGTGGACTGTAAAGTTTTATTGAAATATTGATGTATTGCTTGTTCTCGGGCAAAAGTCGTCGGAGTAGAAATGTATTATCTTCGGCGGCTGTGTTTGCAAAGTTCGGCAAAGGGTTCGAAAGTGTTCGGCGTAGGGTAGCCCCTCACGTCGAGAGCGCGGTTTACTCACGTCGAGAGGAAGCCGCCCTCACGTCGAAAGGGAACCGCCCTCACGTCGAGAGGGAAATACCTGCATCGAACAAATCAATTATCATTCTCGAACAAACTTGAAAGCTATTCCGGAGAAAATAAAAAACAAATTAAAAGCAAGTATATATAAATATTGAATAGTATGGCTATAGGTTATTTGAAAAAGAAACAAAAACTACCTGTGAAAGGAGAGATGAAAGAGGTGTACCTGGCAAAGGTGTGCTATGCCAATTATATTGATATAAGCATACTTGCCGAAGATGTTTCCAAGATGTGTTCGGCATCGCCGGCCGATGTGCTTATGCACGTGAGGGCATTGGAAGATTGCATAAGCAGGCGTATTGCCATGGGCGATGTGGTGAAGCTGGACAACCTCGGCACTTTCTATCCTTCTATAACTGCCACGGCAGTGGATAGTCCCGAAAAGGTAAACAATGCGTCTGTAAAACGTGTGGGGGTGTTGTTCAGACCGTCCCTACGGTTCAAGGAGATAATAAACAAGGCAGGAGTAAAGTTGGCAGACAAGCGTATTTTTAACGCCGATACTCATGCCGGAGAAAAGAAAAAGAAATAAACACTAAACTATAAAATTGTAAAAAACACATACAAAGATGAAAAGAACATTAAGAAGATTGGCATTGCTAAGTGTGGCAATGGTATTGGGTTTCGCAAGTTGCGAAAAAGAAAATAATGGCTATGAATATGTAGACCTTGGTTTGCCAAGTGGTACTAAATGGGCTACTTGCAATGTAGGAGCAACAGCTCCACACGAATATGGAAATTACTACGCTTGGGGAGAAGTATCAACTAAAAGTGATTATGCTATTGAAAATTATATACTTGATGATGTAAGTATGAGTGATATAACTGGTGACGCAACCTATGATGCAGCTCGTGCCAATTTGGGTGGTTTATGGCGTATGCCAACCAAAATAGAAATGGAAGAATTAGTAAATTCATGTACTTGGACTTCTGTTGAACAAAATGGTGTATATGGGATGCAGGGGATCGGACCAAATGGTAATTGTATATTTTTTCCTGCTGCTGGAGATTACGATGGTATATCGGCCGATAGTATTGGTGCATATGGTCACTATTGGACCTCTACACCCGACGAAAATTCCAATATTTACTCTTGCAGTTTCCTTTTTTACTCTAGTGAAGATTATATTATTCTATGGGATTATCGTACTCGTGGACGTTCTATACGACCGGTATCAGATTAAAGATATAACATTTAAACATAAAAAAAGCGGAGCATTTGAGTGCTCCGCTTTCTTTTTGTGTGGTGCTGCTTAAATGCAGTAGAAAAGGTGGCGTAAGTGTTCTAAGCTTTTGATATGTCGGGTGTTGCGGCGATATTTGTGTAAAAGAGTTGGAGGTGGTAGAAATTTGGACAAAAAGTATGAAAAAGTAGTGGTAAATGTGGTAATATTTGCTGTTTTTAGAGTGCGAGGTAAATATTTTTTGAAGATGTAAATATTGGGTTATCAATATATAATAAAATAATAAGAAGAAAAGATGAAAAAAAATTTGGTCAGTTCGGAAAAAAGTAGTACTTTTGCAAGCGAATTCGACAGAGATATAAGTTGAATCGGTCCCTTAGCTCAGCTGGTTAGAGCACCTGACTCATAATCAGGGGGTCCTTGGTTCGAGCCCAAGAGGGACCACACTTAAGTAAAAGGTTGATAGAAGTTTTCTTTCAACCTTTTTTGTTTTATATCATTCTCGGTTTATAATCATATCTTGTAAATAAATTCCCCAATATAGTAGTGTATATAAGATAAGTGGATAACATATAACAGATACTGCAATAAGATATATATGTCGCAGAGTTTGTGTGTATATATCTTATTGCAGGTTTATTTTTATAGCGTAGATAGCCATTGCATGGTGTCTACTCCATCAGCATAGTCGGTAAGTGTAGGTTTTTGTGTGTGTCCGAAAGGTATGCAATTTGTTATGTTTTTTCCTACAACACATTGAATATTATCGGTGTTTTGTTTTATAAACAGTTCAATGTCGTTGATGGTTTCGTAGTATTCGTAATTTACTATGCTTACAGGCGAGTGCATAGAGATGTCTTCTTTCAAAGCCCAAAAACCGCCATCAACAAACGAGACTCCGTTCAGCATAAGCAAGGCTTTGTGGTAGTCTAGGTTGCTTTTATATATGTGGTGGTCGAAAAGGTGAGAGTATTTTTTACCGGCTTCTATAAGGGCGTTGAAGTTATAGTCTTTAGGAACGTAGAGTTTGTTTATACTGCGGCAACCAAGTCCGAAATGTAGAAATATATCGTCGCACAATCCAACCAATTCGCCTGTTGTTTCGTTACCACTCAGTACTGCTATGCTGTTGCGGTTGTGTCGGATTATGTGAGGGTATTTGCCAAAGTAGAATTCAAAATATCGTTGGGTATTGTTGCTTCCGGTAGCAATAATAGCATCAAAGTCTTTAAGTTTTTCGTTTGAAAATATTATTCGTTTTCCAAATTCAGGTTCGATATCAGTTAGAACTTTGGCTACAGCCGGTAGCAAAATATCATCGCTCGAAGATAGTTTGCACACAATGTTGTTGCCACTCATAAGTACACACAAAAAGTCGTTGAAACCGACAAGTGGAATATTTCCGGCCATAATCACTGCAATAGTGCGAGGTTCGTTTGCCGTAAAATTATATTTAGAAACCCACGATGTTAAACTGCTTTGACTCAACGTGTCGGCAATAGAATCTATGGCGTATTGTACATTTTCTGTTGTAAACCAAGGATTTTTTATAGTTGATTTTTGTATGGCATCAGCTATAATTCCCGATGTTTTTATTTCTTTTCCAAGTGCCACAAAGGCATTTATGCGTTTTTCTATATTCATTGTTTATTTTGCTATTTTATTTTTATACAGCATTTTTTGATGCAATCTTATAATAAAAAACGAATTATTTCGTAATTACAAAGGTACAAAAATTTTATGGTATACAAAAAAATGACTACGAATATGAAGCAAACATTTAGTGCGATATTGTTTTTGGTGGGTATGTTCTTTGTGACGAATGCTCAAAATAAAGAAATGATGGCAGGTTTTCAGACAGATATGAACAACCTTTTTGAGCAGGTATTTACAGCACCTACCGATAACGAACGCTACAATGCAAACGAACAATTGTTGGTGGTAATGGAAGAGGCGTTGCTTCAACCAAAATCGTTTGATTGGAAATGGGAGTTGAGAAAAGGTGTTAGTGTGCTAACTTCCGACGACGATAAGTTTAGGATATTTACATGGGCTGTTGTCAGAGATGATGGAGATATGGAGTGTTTTGGTTACATACAAGTATTGAACGAGAATGCTGATGTTTACGAAATATCAGTATTGAACGATATGAGCGATGAGATTTTTAATGCCGATGAAACTCCATTGACAGAAACAAATTGGTTTGGTTGCATCTATACCGATTTGATAACTACAAAATACGATGGAAAATATTTCTATACTCTTTTGGGTTGGAATGGCGGCGATGCTATAATGCAATACAGAGTTATAGAACCTGTTTATTTTAAACGTAATAGTACCAGACCATCATTTGGTCAGATGATATTTAGAAATGGAAAAGATGCAAATAAAAATTTGCGTCGAATAATATTGCGTTATGGAAAAGATGCAAATATAAATCTGAAATACGACGACCAATTTGTTGTGACCAAAGAACGTATAAAGGTAAAGCAAGACGGACGTATGGTAAACCAAGAGTTGGAAAAAGAAACTCCACAAAGAATGATAGTGTTTGACAAGGTAGGCCCGAGAGTTCAAGGCATGGAGGGACTGTATCAATATTATGTTCCTACAGGAGAAGAGTGTGGCTATCTTTTTGACAAAGGCCGTTGGGTGTTGAAACCTAATGTACATTGCAAATTGGATAAAAACAAAAAGTTAGATGTTATTATCGACAACGATACTCCATCAAACTATCAGAAGGCAGAGCCTACATATAGAGTAAAGTGATAGTAAATAAAAGAGAAAAACAGACTTATATATTTTTAACAGTAAAATTATATTCTAACAACGTCTTTTGGCGTTCTTTTGATTGTTATTTATAGTACGAAATCATAATAAAAATTAGATATGAACGAAACATTTGATATTCAAGAACTGAATGAACGTATACAACGCGAAAGTGCATTTGTTGATATACTAACTACAGAACTACGTAAAAACATTGTAGGACAACGCCACATGTTGGAAAGCTTGATGATAAGTCTTTTGGCCAATGGACATATATTGCTGGAAGGTGTGCCGGGTTTGGCAAAAACATTAACCATTACTTCATTGGCAAGTGCTATACAAGCTAAATTTAGTCGTATACAATTTACACCGGATTTGTTGCCTGCCGACTTGATAGGTACTATGATTTATAGTCCAAAATCAGAAACCTTTTCGGTAAAAAAAGGGCCGATATTTTCTAATTTTATTTTGGCAGATGAGATAAACAGAGCTCCTGCAAAGGTGCAAAGTGCACTTTTGGAAGCTATGCAAGAACGACAAGTAACCATAGGCGAAACTACATATAAACTAGAAGAACCATTCCTTGTATTGGCTACACAAAACCCAATAGAGCAAGAAGGTACATATCCGTTGCCTGAAGCACAAGTGGACCGTTTTATGATGAAAGTAGTTATTTCTTATCCTAAGAAGGAAGAGGAAAAACAGATTTTGCATCAAAGTATTACTCGCCAGTATTCTACACCAAAACCAATACTTAAACCGGAAGATATAATAAAGGCCAGAGAGTTGGTAAGAGAAGTATATTTGGACGAAAAGATAGAAAGTTATATTACCGATATAGTATTTGCTACACGTTTTCCTGAAGATTATAACTTGTCGAAACTTAAAAATTTGATAAGTTATGGTGCATCGCCACGTGGTTCTATCAATTTAGCGTTGGCAGCCAAAGCTCATGCTTTTATAAAACGAAGAGGTTATGTTATTCCTGAAGATATAAGAGCAGTAAGTATGGATGTACTGCGCCATAGAATTGGTTTGACATACGAAGCAGAAGCTGAAAATATTTCTTCGGAAGAAATAATAAACGAAATATTAAACTCTGTAGAAGTGCCTTAATCTGTAGGTAAAAACACATTTCAAACATAAAAATATTTGTTATCGTTTTTAGTCTATTAGAAAATAAAAACTCGAAAATAACTACACAATGATAGACACAGATTTATTAAAGAAGGTACGTAAGATAGAGATAAAAACCAAAGGCCTATCGAAGCATTTGTTTTCGGGAGAGTATCATAGTGCTTTCAAAGGTCGTGGTATGGCATTTAGCGAAGTTCGGGAGTATCAGTTTGGTGATGATATTCGAAATATAGATTGGAATGTTACCGCCCGATTAAACCACCCTTATGTAAAAGTGTTCGAAGAAGAACGCGAACTGACTGTTATGCTATTGGTAGATGTTAGCGGTTCTAATCAATTTGGTACAAGTATTCAGTTTAAGGAAGAGTTGCTTGCCGAGATAGCAGCCATACTTGCTTTTTCTGCAATACAAAACAACGATAAGGTAGGAGTGATATTTTTTAGCGACAAAATAGAAAAGTTTATTTCTCCTAAAAAAGGTTCTACCCATATCTTGAGAATAATACGCGAACTGATAGATTTTAAACCCGATAATGTAGAAACTAATATTACAGAAGCTTTACGATACTTTACTAATGTGATAAAAAAGAAATCTACGGCTTTTTTGATTTCTGACTTTTATGACAAAAATTACGAAGATGCCCTAAAGATTGCATCAAAAAAACATGATATAGTGGCTATCCGTATAACAGACGAAAAAGAAAAAGCATTGCCTAATTTGGGATTGATAAAAATGTACGACCCCGAAAGTAAGCAAGCAATGTGGATAGATTCGTCGTCGAAAGAGGTTCGTAGCGATTTTGCAGAAGCCTACAAGCAACATACCATATATGTAAACGATGTGTTTAGAAAATATGGGATAGATAATGTTGAAATTTCTACAGGTCAGGACTATGTAAAACAACTAATGAAATTGTTTAAACAACGAGAACGAAAAATCTAAATAATCTCTATGATGAAAAAAGCAATACTATACATAGCACTTATTTTTACTACTATAGTTGCTAATGCTCAAATAGCAGTAAATGCAAAGTTAGATTCTAACAATATAACTATAGGCGACCAAGTAAAGTTGACTATATCTGTTGAGAATTTCGACAATGCTATATTGTATTTTCCTACATCAACAGATTTTGCTCAAAGCAAGGTTGAGCTTATAGCACAGTATTATGATACTACATTTGATAATTCCGGAAAAATAATATCTTTAAATCAAGTTTCTACATTGACATCATTTGAAGAGGGTGTTGATACAATTTCAAATTTGATGGTTCGTTGTTTGAATACAGATAATTCATTGTCGGAATTAATATTGGATCCAATCTTTCTTGTCGTTAACGATGTTGCGGTAGATACAACGTTGGCTATTAAAGATATTGCCGGTATTGTAAAAGTACCATATACATTTAGAGATTTTCTTCCATGGATTATAGGTGTGTTGTTAATTGCCGGTATTGTGTTTGTGGTATTTTATTTGTACAAACGTTTGAAAGCCAAAGGACCAATATTACCAATAGCCAAACCTATAGTTGTAGCACCTGAAGAAAAAGCATTAGCCGATTTAGAGAAATTGAGAGTGTCCGGATTGTGGAAGAGTGGTCAGATAAAAGAATATCATACTATACTTACCGATATATTGCGTGTTTACTTAGAACAAAAATTAGGTATACCGGCTATAGAAATGACTACCGACCAAATATTGGATAGTTATTCTGAACAAAAGAATATGCCAATTTCTACACGCGAAAAGTTACAACAAATATTAGTTACTGCAGATATGGTTAAGTTTGCAAAATCGGAACCATTGCCAAACGAACATGACCGTTCTATGAGTTATGCACTATCGTTTGTACAAGAAACCGCTAATGTTGTAAACGAACAACGTAGAGCCGAAGAGCAACAAAAAGAAAACAATAAACCCAAACCTAATAACGAATAAAAACTATGTTTTCATCAATAATATTTGCTAGTCCTGCTTTTTTATGGGGATTGTTGATAATTCCTTTGTTGGTTGTGTGGTATATTATGTATTATCGCAAACAAAAACCTACATTGCAATTTTCAAGCATATCGTTATTTATTAAACCTCGAAAAACAATACGACAACGACTTTATCCAATGTTGTTTGTATTGCGAATGCTTGTGTTGGCATTACTTATTGTAGTAATGGCCAGACCTCAATCTAAATTAAGTAGGCAAGAAATGAAAGTAGAAGGTATAGATATAGTGTTAGCTATGGACGTATCGGGAAGTATGCTTGCCGAAGATTTTAAACCCAATAGATTGGAAGCTGCAAAGAAAGTGGCAGAAAGTTTTATCAAGGGGCGTAAATCAGATAGGATAGGATTGGTTGAATTTGCCGGCGAAGCATTTACTCAAACACCTCTTACTATAGATCACAATGTTCTATTATCTCAATTGGATAAAGTAAAAAGTGGAGAAATAGAAGATGGTACTGCTTTGGGTGATGGATTGGCAACTGCCATAAATAGGGTTAAAGATAGTAAGGCTGTAAGTAAAGTGATAATATTACTTACCGATGGTGTGAATAATCAAGGCTCTGTCGACCCTAAATCAGCAGCTGAGATTGCTGCTTTGTACGGAATACGTTTGTATACAATAGGGTTAGGAACACGAGGAATGGCTCCATATCCATTTAGAACTCCTTTTGGTGGAATACAATATCAAAACATTCCGGTAGAAATAGATGAACCATTGATGGAAGATATGGCAGAAAGCACAAATGGTGGAAAATATTTTCGTGCTACAAACAAAAAATCATTGGAAAACATCTTTTCTGAAATAGATGAAATGGAAAAAACAAGAATAGATGTTACCCAATACAACCAAACCAAAGATGAATACTTGCCATTTTTGATATTGGCATTATTATTGCTTGGTTTGGAAATCCTTTTAGAACTATTTTATTTTAGAACAACTCCATAACAAACTAATATTATTATGATACATTTCGAACATCCATATTTATTGTACTTATTATTGCTGATACCTATATTGGTTTTTATATACATTATGGTGAAACGTTATCAGCAAAAACGATTAAATGCCTTTGCCGATAAGCATTTGTATGCTCGTCTTACTCCCGAGGTATCTCACTCTAAAGCTATATTTAAATATAGTTTGGTGTTGTTGGCATTTGCATTGTTGATTGTTGCTGTTGCAAATCCACAAATAGGTTCAAAGATGGTAAAGGGGGAACGCTCCGGTGCCGATATTGCTATAGCACTTGATATATCCAATAGTATGTTGGCAGAGGATATACAACCCAACCGTTTGGCAAGAGCAAAGAATACCATATCAAATTTGTTGTCCAAACTAAACAACGATCGTATTGCTATAATTATTTTTGCCGGTACATCGTATACACAGTTACCTTTGACCAGTGATTATGGTGCAGCAAAGCTATTTTTAGAATCCATTTCAACTGATATGATAGGAGAACAGGGTACCGCAATAGGCGATGCTATAGAAAAATCTATGCAAACATTCGGATATGGAGATGAGGAACGTCCGTGGCAAAAGAATAAAAGCAGAACCATTATAGTGATATCAGATGGAGAAAATCATGAAGATGATGCTATAGCAATGGCCGAAAAAGCCAAAAGTGAAGGTATTGTTGTGAATACTATAGGTATGGGATTACCTACAGGTGTGCCAATACCGCAATATAATAAAGGTAATCGTATAGGTTACAAAAAAGATAGAGATGGTAATCCTATCACGACAAAACTAAACGAAACAATGTTAGCCGATATTGCCAGCGCCGGTGGTGGTGTGTATTTGAGAGCAGGAAACATAAATGCAAATCTGGATGAAATTGTAAAAGAAATAGAGAAACTAGACAAGCAAAATTTTGGCGAAACAATGTTCTCCGAGTACGAAAGTAAGTATCAATATCCATTGTTTTTGGCTATAATACTTTTGGTTATTGAATTGTTTATTTTCGAACGCCGTAACAAAATAATAAATACTACAATTATTTTTGGTAAAAAAGAAGGTAATAAAATTGATTAATCTGTGTTAAATCTAGAATTATGAAGATGAATAAAATAGTTTTGATTACTATGTTATCTACGATATTGTTTGGTACATCAGTAGTGTATGCACAAGATTATAGATCAAATACTCGTAAAGGAAACAAAGCATATAACGATACAAAATATGCCGATGCAGAAATTCTTTATCGTAAAGCATTGGTATCGGATAGTAATTTTTATAAGGCTCAGTATAATATGGGTGATGCGTTGTATAAACAAAAACAATATGATGGAGCTATAAAGTACTATAATAAGGCCATTGAAAATCCGGCTACTGATAGTCAAACAAAAAGTAATGCTCACTACAATGTGGGTAATAGTTATTTGCAATCAGGGTTGGAAGATAGGAATAATCCTCAATCGATGGAGAAGTTTAAGAATGCTATATCTTCGTATTCCGAAGCATTGAAAATAAATCCGAACAATGAAGATGCTAAATATAACTTGTCGTATGCTAGAAAAATGTTGAAACAAATGCAACAACAACAGCAACAACAAAATCAAGATCAACAACAGCAACAACAAGATCAGCAACAACAGCAAAACCAAGATAATAAAAATCAGGATAAAGATAAACAAAATAAAGAGCAAGAAAATCAGCAACAACAACAGCAGCAAAATGAGCAAAACAACGATAAACAAAAGGAAAATAAACCTCAAAATGCTGACAAAAAGACAGAACAAAAGAAAAAAGATGCTGAACGTATACTGGAAGCTGTAAAAAATAATGAAAAGAAAACTTTGGATAAACAAAAGCAAAAAACCGGTGTACGAATAAAAGGAAGAGAAAAAGATTGGTAATGACTAAAATAATTAGAAAAAACAAGATTACGATGAAGAACAAATTGTTGGCAATATTAATATTGTTACTAACAACAAGTACAATGCTTGTTGCACAGGATGTAAGAATGACTCTATCGGCGCCTTCAGAGGTAAGTGTTGGGCAACGCTTCTCTGTTACTTACGAAGTGAATGCCTCTGCTAAAAATTTTAAAGCTCCAACATTTACTGAATTTAATTTTCTGGGAGGTCCAATGCGTTCTTCCGGCTCGGAAACTAGAATAATAAATGGAAAAGTTTCAAGTTCTGTACATGAATCTTATACTTTCTATTTGTCTGCAACAGCCGAAGGTTCTTATACTATTCCTGCAGCAAGTTGTAAAGTAGATGGAAAAACAATTACCAGTAACAGTATTCAGATAAAAGTATCTAAAGCTGCAAACAATCAATCGGCTCAGCAAAATCAACAGCAGAGCGGCTATCGTCAGCAACAAAGTGAGGATCCAACCCAGATAGATGAAAATAGTTTGTTTGTAAAAATGTCGGCAAACAAAACTAATGTTTATCAAGGTGAGGAAATAATAGTAACGTATCGTATATATACACAAATTAATATCAGTCAATACCAAATAGACAAGCTGCCAATATATAAAGGATTTTGGACAGAAGACCTTTGGGACGATAGAGATAAAGTACAGCAATACGAAGAAACCATTAATGGAAGAAGATATTTGGTGGCAGAAATTCGTAGAGCAGCTTTGTTCCCTCAGGAAAGTGGGTCGTTGACTATAGAGCCATTAAAGTTAGAGGTATTGGCTCAGTTGCCATCTCAGCGTCGTAGGTCGGGTTCTATATTCGATTTGTTCGACGATGCCTTTTTCAATCATTATCAATCAGTAAAGAAAACATTAGTTTCTAATGCTTTGACGATAAATGTAAAGCCACTGCCGGCTGCACCTGACAACTTTACGGGTGGTGTAGGAAATTTTTCTATTACAGCAAAATTGGATAATGATAATGTGAAAGCCAATGATGCTATAACTTATTCTGCAACGATTTCTGGAAATGGAAATCTAATGCTTATTGATGAGGTTGATATAGATTTTCCGGAAGTTTTCGAGGTTTACGACCCTAAGGTTACATCAAACATAAAGCATAGTCCTAATGGTGTGAGTGGTAGTAAGACATTCGAGTGGATACTTATACCACGTTCGCAAGGTAAATATAAAATTCCGGAAGCTCGTTTTACCTTCTTTAATCCTAAAACAAAATCCTACGAAACTCGCACAACTCCAAGTTTCGATATAACTGTTGATAAAGGCGATCCTAATGCAATGGCAAGTTATTCGTCGAACAAAAGCGATGTCAAACTTCTGAATTCAGATATTAATTTTATAAAAACCGGCAATCCAATGCTTGTAAAATCGGGAAAAAGCTTTTTTGGTTCGTTATGGTTTTGGATATTGTTGGTGTTGCCCATAGTATTGTCGGTAGGAGCTATTTTGTATGGAAGAAAGCTTCAAGCATATAGAAAAGATATCGGTTCGATGAAGTTGAAACGTGCAACATCTTTGGCAAAGAAACGTTTGAGAAAAGCAGAAGGCTACCTAAATCAAAATGATGATGAGAAGTTTTATATAGAAATATATCAAGCAATATGGGGATATGTGTCGGATAAATTCACAATTCCGCTTTCGAAACTCTCCGGCGATACTATCCAAAGTTGCTTGGAAGCAAAGTATGTTGATGCTACTATTGTAGATAAGATATTGAAAACATTGAGCGATGTAGACTTTGCACGTTTTGCTCCGGGTGATAGTTCTGCCAAAAAGAATGCTATATACGAACAAGCTTTACAGATGATATTAGATATTGAAAACCAATTAAAATAAAGATGATATTATGAAAAACATACTTACAATACTAACTGTGTTATTACTATTTGCTATTCCTGCTAAGGCTACTGTGGATAATGATTTTGAAAAGGCAAATGAGTTGTACAAAGCAGGTGCGTATTCTGAAGCTATAGATATGTATAATACTATTCTTGCTCAAGGATATACTTCTGCGGCTTTGTACTACAATTTGGGTAATGCTTATTTTAGAACAGACAATATAGGTGCAGCTATTCTTAACTACGAACGTGCTTTGAAAATAAATCCAAACGATGAGGAAATTGTTCAAAATTTGGAGTATGTAAACAATAGAACTCTCGATAAAATCAATAAAGTGCCTGAATTGTTTATAACCAAATGGTTCAACTCTGTCTTAAATTGGTTTTCTTTGAGTCAGTGGGGGGTAATATGTGTGGTTTTTATGGTGTTGTTGTGTTCGTGTGTTGTTGTGTTCTTTCTCACACATTCGTATTTGTTCAAGCAGATAAGTTTTTATTCCGGATTGGTGGCTCTTTTGTTTTTTATCCTTTCGGTAGTGAATGCTTCTGTGGTAAAGAGTAGGATAGAGAATATGAAACAAGCCATTGTTATGGAACCTACTGTAGTAGTAAAAAGTTCGCCCGAAGAAAATAGCGCAGATAAGTTTATAATACACGAAGGTTGCAAACTGACCATAGAGGACAACCTAAATAATTGGTGTAAGGTTAAACTTGGCGATGGTAATACCGGCTGGGTGGAAAATAATGTGATAGAAAATATTTAGAAACTATATTTTAAACATTTTTGAATATGAAAGCAAAATACATTTTTAGATTATCGTTATTGGCAGTATTGTTTTTGTCGATACAAGAAAATACATTGGCACAAAGCCAAGATATAGAACAACAAATATACGTCGACGAAGAGGAATGTGGTTGCGACTTGTACTTTATAGATGGTATACAAAAAACACATAAAGGTGGTAAGTTCGGCTTTAAACGATATGATGGTAAAGTGCTAACTCCTAATATTTATACCTATACAGATAGATTTCAGAATGGATATTGCAAGGTGTCTAAGAACGATAGTCTTTGCGGTATTATAGATTCGACAGGTAAGGAAATAATACCTTGCGAATATCAAGATTTGGACTATCCTAAGGAAGGTAAGATTCGTTTTCAAAAGGATAACAAGTATGGCTTCTTGGATATAAACAACAATGTTGTTATCCCTAACACATATTTGGCAGCGTCTAGCTTTTTCGAAGGCTTAGCTGTTGTTGCGGTTTTTATCGATTCTATTACTGTAAACTATGGTTTTATCGATGGTAATAACAATATGGTTATACAACCCAAATATCAATATGCTATGCCATTTGTCGAAAATTATGCTGTGGTTAAGCAGTACGACCGACAAGGTGTTATCGATAAAACGGGTAAAGAGGTGTTGCCTATAAAGTACGATTTCGTTTCTCCGATGAACAAAGGATTATTTTGGGCTTATTATGATGGAGGTTTGGCTTTGTTTAATAACAAATTCAAACAACTTACCCCTTTTATATATCAAGATGCCAATCCTGTGTATAGCGAGGAGTTGTTCCCTGTTATGAGAGATGGTAAGTGGGGCTTTGTAAATAAAAAAGGCAAAGAAAAAATTCCATGTCAATACGAAATGGTAAGTCCGTTTAAAGAAGGAAGAGCTATGGTAATGTTGGGAAAAAGATACGGAATTATCGATAAAAAGGGTAGATATGTGTTGCCTATCGAGTATGGTCCTGCCGGATTGAGAAGCAATGCTTATATCTATTGCGATGGTTTGGCAATGGTAGAAAAAGGTGGTAAATTTGGTTTTGTCGATGTTGATGGGAAAGTTGTCGTTCCCCTGAAATACGAAAGTGCATATCATTTTGCCGAAGGCTTGGCACCTGTGAAGCTTAACGAGAAATGGGGATTTATAAATACCAAAGGCGAAGTTGTTATACCTTTCAAATTTGAGATAGCTTCTTTTTTCGAGAATGGACGTGCCGAAGTATATCTAAGTGGCAAGGCTCATAAGATTAATACTAAAGGGCAGTGTGTGAAAAACTGTAAGAATTTCCGCTAAAAATTATATTTTCAAACAACGATATATGTCAAAAATAGTATCTCATAGTGGTGTAGTGGTAAAGGCCGATGGCAATAAAGTATGTGTAAAGATAGAAAGTATGTCGGCGTGTGCTGCTTGTCATGCCAAGGGTATGTGTACCCTTTCGGACAAAGAAGATAAAATAATCGATGTCGAAGTAGATGGAAACAAAACATATAATGTTGGCGATAACGTTGTAGTCTGCGTGGCACAAAAGCGCGGGCTACAAGCGGTATTGCTGGCCTATGTTGTACCGGCGGTGCTTGTGGTAGTGGCGTTGGTGATGTTTTTGAATGTCGTTGCCGAACCATTGGCTATTATTTTTTCGTTGCTGACATTGGCTCTGTATTATTGCGTGTTGTATGTTTTCCGAAAACAAATAAATGCAAAATTTGTAGCATATATTGCCGATATTTAGTTCCTTCTTGTTGTAAAAAGAAGTATATTTCTCGGTTTGTTTCTTCTAAAGCTTATCTGTTTCTGAACTATGGGTAGTGTATATGTCTCGGTGGTAGGGGATATTTGTTCTCTTTTTTTGTTTAGGTTGCGGTGGCAAAAGCTATTGTTACTTTTTCTACTATCGGTTGTTCTATCCTTGAATAATGTACATGCACAATATTATATATCAGGTCAAGACCCCTCCAAAATACGTTGGCGACAGATAGAAACAGAAAAATTTTTATTGATATATCCCGATTTCTACGAGGAAAGGGTTAAAGAATTCAGCCTCTATTGCGATACCTTTGCATGGTACAACCTCGAAGAGATGGATATGGATCTGACCAAAAAACAAAAAAAGACTCCTGTTATATTTCATTCAGTAGGTAGCTATTCCAATGGCCTTAGTGTATGGGCTCCAAAGCGTATAGAGTTTTGGACAGCACCGCCACAAAACACTTATTCGCAGCAGTGGTTGCAGCAGTTGCTTTTGCACGAGTACCGACACGAATTGCAGATGCAGGCTCTTAATCAGAGTGCTGTTGGGGTGTTGACTTCGGTGTTTGGCGAGCATGTTGTAGGTGCTGTGGCCGGGTTGTTTGTGCCTATGTGGTATTTGGAGGGCGACGCCACTTGGGCCGAAACTATACTTTCTACCTCCGGACGTGGTCGAAACGGTAACTTTATATCGGCCTATCGTGCTTTGTCCGACAAAGAATCGTTCCCGTTCAACTATAATAAAGCTACTTTTGGAAGCTATAAAGATTATGTGCCCGGCAATTACGATTTGGGATATTTACTGGTGGCATACGATAGGATAACCAATCGAAACTATTGGAAAAATGGTTATCAAGGTATTGCTTCAAAGTTTTGGACTCTGAATTCTATGTACAAAGGCAATTTCGTCGACGTATATGATTCGGCAATGTTGTATTGGAAAAACGTTTGGGATTCGTTGCCATCGAAAGAATCACCGACAGCAAAAACATTGGTGAAACACTCCGAAAACTATTCCAACTACTATGTTGCTGCTGTGGATAACGGCAATGTGGTGTGTGCCAAAACGTCGTTTGTTTCGCCATACTCATTGGTGAAAATAGACTCCGGCTATGGTGAACATACGCTGACAAGACTGGCCAATATATACGACAACCACTTTTCTGCTTTCGATTCTAAATTGGTTTATACCAGAATGGTGCCCGACAAGAGATGGGATGTGATGTATAACAATTTGGAAGTCTACGATATGAAAACCGACAACTTTAAACTCCTAACCGAAGGGCGAAATATTTTCTCGCCGTCGTTTTCTTCGGGTGGAAGTATTGTGGCTTTGGAAGTGGAAAATTCGGGGAATACAAACCTACTTATTTTCGATTCGCTGTATAATCAGATTCGGAAAATACTCTTGCCGGTGGGTAATCAGTATTCTTATCCGGTGTTTGGACATTCGGAAGATACTGTGTTTTTGATAGCTGTTACGCCCGACAATACTGCGGTGTTGGCAGCTTTCGATGTGCAAAAACATTCGCTTTCGTATATTACAAGTCCCACTACAGCTCAAATAAGTAGGCTGACCGGGGTAGGGGAATACCTATATTTTTTGTCGGATGCAACAAATGTTTCTCAGATCTATTCCTATCATTTACCTACGGGAAAAATATGTATGCAAACTATGTCGTGCTATGGAGTGGGTAGTTATGCGGTGGATGCTAACGGCTATATTGTTTATTCCGACTATACCGCCAATGGCTATGTGCTGAAGAAGGATAGTATGTACTTTTTGCCATCGGGATTAGAAAAAGAACCGATTCTTCCACTTGTAAACAAGGATAATATTCCAGTTGTGCCAAATGGTATAGACTCTGTTTATGCTTCCAAACCTTATTCCAAATGGCGAAACTTGTTCAAGTATAACGGGTGGCTGCCCGTAAGTTTGTCGCCCTCGCAAAAAGATGTTGATTTGGGAATGTCGCTGTTTAGCCAAAACCTACTGAGTAGTTCGGTACTTAGTGCAGGCTGGTTGTACGACTATAATAGCATGAAAAACAAATATTATCTTGACTATGACTATTTGGGCTGGTATCCAAAAATCAATGTGAATGTGTCGTATAGTGGCCACGAGTACAATGTAGTTTCGTCGCAATCAGGTCAAGTTGCCACCTATCAATACCATTTGTTGCAAAGTTCTGTGGGTGCCTCTGTGCCGTTGATGTTCACTACTCCCAATCATTTTTTCTATCTCGAACCTGTAGCACGACTATCTTATGCTGTGCCGCTTATGCAAAATCCGCAACATTTGCTACATAGTCAAACTTCGGCGGTGGCCGGTATCGCTTTCCAACATCACACACAAAAACCATATAGATATATTCATTATCCATGGCTTCAGTCTGTGGGATTGTCGTATATCAAGTCTTTTTCATCGGTTGCAAATGCTCTTGTTTTCAATGCTTATCTTTATTTTCCATCGCCTATTGCCACACATAGTTTGTGGTGCTATTTGGGTTGGATAAACGTATTTGATGGAAATCCCAAACAAATAACTACTTCGCTTAAAATGCCACGCGGATATCGCTATATCAATCCTTCGGATATAGATGTTACGGGAAATGTAAATTATACCTTGCCGTTGTGGTATACAGATTGGAGCTTGCGTAATATTGCTTATGTCAAAAGATTGTATGCCAATGTGTTTTTGGATTGTGCTGCGGATGCCGAAGGAAGTATATTCCACCCGGCAAAGGGTAAAGACTACGACGGCATAAACCAAGTATACACTTCTTGTGGTTTGGAATTGTATGCCAATTGCAATCTGTTTCAGATATCTACACCGCTTACCGTGGGGGTGCGAGCCGCATATTTGCAACAGCTAAATAGCGTGACTTACGATTTTCTTTTCTCTATCGATTTGTAAGGAAACGGCGGTTTAAATATTCAGTATTTTCTTTATTTCGTGCCCAAACTCGGTGGAATCTGCATCCGTTTTTGGCGTTGCGATATTGCTGTATGTATGCATATTTGTGGGTGTATATACCCCCGCCAAAAGGTGGATATATTCTTTTTTATAAGGAAGTGAAAAGTTAAAGAAAAAATACAAATGTTAAATGCTGTTCCAAAGTAGCGTGTTTTTATGCCGAGAATACCATACTTTTGCCCCCTAAGTGTGGGAGTTTTGAAGGCAAAACACCATACTTTGATGCTGAGAACACCCGGGTTTCATCGCGTTGATGATAGGGTTTCGTCGGGAGAGTGGTATATTGCCATCGGGATAGCGGTATATTTTCATCGCCTAATCATTTTTTAGAGAAAAGGTGGAAAATAATATTTATTGGTAATCAAGTGCTTATTTTTCTAAAGGCTTCGTAGCTTGGCTGTACGCATTGTAGTACGTTTTCTTGGAAAAATACGCTGTTTTTCGTGTTAAATCGATGGGTGTTAATATATGATAATTTTATTATTTTGTTAATATGTAGAATGAGGCAAATTTCGCTATGTGGCAAGTTGTAAAAAGCGATTTATTAATTTTCTAATGTCTATGATATAAAGTATTTTTGCAGTATCGGATATTTTGTGTATCTTTGCAAATCGAAACGAATATTTAATATGAAACAAACAGCTGGCAATATAACCTCTGCGTACCGCTTTGATGGTAATGTATTTTTCCGATATGGTAGGGTTTGCTGTGCGTGTTTGAATAGAAATATCATTCCGAAAACGTATAATATTGTTTTACCAATCAATTTATTATCATGAAAAAAATAGCAATTATTTTTGGCGTAGTTCTATCTACATTGTTTGTTTCTTGTGCCGATAGCACATATACAGGAACATTAAATATCAGAGATTTTCATTCAGACGATATTCCAATAATTACCACTGTGGATTCGTTGGAAAACTTGTTGGGAATCTGTGAAAATAGAAAAGAAAGTCATTATTTAAGACTACATAAAGATGGTACAACAAACAAGGAGATTACATTTGAAAATATATCTTATTGGAAAAAAGGACTTCAATACCATGCAAAGGGAGATTCTGTACAATTAGGTCGTATTAATTTCAGATATCCGGGAGTTGAATATGTGTTATACCATAATGGTAAACGTATTGATGGCAAAACTACAATAAGCGAGATGAAAGAATATTTGGGAATAGAGAATCCTATTTCGGATTTTCGTTTTACTGTAATTACAATGAATGGAGAATATTATTTCGATGGATATACAATGTTATATTCTTGCAACGATAGAGAAGTGCCAGACATGGTTTCGTTTTATTTTGACGAAGAAGGAAAATTGTTGGAGTTGGATTTAGGTTGTGATAACGGAGGTATTTTGAGTAATATTTAGTATCGATACATAATATTTCCGAAGCGTTAATTGGTCAAATAAGATAGTATTTATATCAGATACATATAATTCAAAAGACTATTATTGGATGGTTGAGACGGCGTTCAAATGTTATGATTACGAACACTGTACTGATGCGATACTATATACATCTTTCAAAGCCAAAGGAACCTCTCTAATTATAGGTGTTACTTTCAAGAAATCAAAAAACAAATGGAATTTGGTTGGATTTAATATTTATTCTATCATATATGATTATAAAAAAGAGTAGCTATATGAAATTGGTAAACAGAAATATTATAGTTTTTCTTTTATTGCTTATAGGTTCAAGCAATATATGCGGACAATCATTTTTTCTTCAAAATCATTTGAGCGCATTTACGAATCCAAACGGACTCAACAAAACATCCATATATGGTTCTCCATATAACTACATGATGGAAATATCTCCTGATGAAGAAGCAGGTTGGGAAATAACTTTAAAGGGAATGGTAGATAATTTCTTTTGTGTAGATATTGAGGATTTAAATTTGAAAAATGTATGGATACATAAAGGCGATATTGGAATAGTTATTCAAAATTATGACAGCATTCCTATCCCTATCTATTCATCTTTCTTTGATTTCGATACAATAAACAGTTCTAAAGAATATGTTTATACCGGCCATATAGCTATCATATACGATATATCGGAAAAGTTCGTTTTTGTACATGTACCCCAATTATATATCTATGGATGGATTGATAGAAAGTACTTATGTGGCAGTCCTTATACTACATGCAATTAGATACCTATATATAGTAGGTGTAAGTGATGTTGGCCGTGTTGAAAATAGTGTAAAAAGATAATAGATAAACCAAATGCAGTTTCGATAACTATACCAATGCGTAGACTAATAAATACTCATAATATGAAAAAAATAATTTTAATTGCAGCATTGTCATTTATGTATTCTTGTGTGCATAAAGAGAACATAAGTAAAACTTCTACAACCGATACGATTATATGTAAAAATACTATTGCTCCTTGTTTGTCCGACCATGTGAGAAGATTTGCAATCGTGTATGAGAATATAGATACAACTGATATTGTTGTAGTAGAATTTGATAATAAATATCCATTTCCAAATTATTTAAAAGGAGTGATAGATACATTGGCATATTTATCTGTGAAAACAAAGGATAATCAGCTGTTGCATAATGGAGGTTATAAAGGGTATACTAAAGCTTATGGATATTATGTTGAGGTATATGATAGTCTGAATATCGGAAAATCATTTTATTGTGAAGATATGTTGGAAAATAATGTTTTGCAATCTGCGAGAGAGAAGAATTCTTTAGAAAAAGGTCGTTTGTTGCTAGTAACAGAAGATAGTAGTTTATATATATGGGATGTTCCACTATCTGCTCCATGGGATTATGATAATGTAAGTAATGGATTATAATGAAAATATACATAGTATGAAACATCGTTTATTTATATCTCTTATAATTATAATTTTATTCTCGTCGTGCAAGCAATCATCGCGACAAATAATCAGATATGAGAATGAAATGTTTTCTATTGTTTTGAATAAATGCAATGATTCGATTTATGATTTTGAATTGAATAATAGTGTATCGAAAGGCAAAGTAGAAGGTAAAGCAAAATTAGTTCTTATAGAAAATGATGTGCCCGAATGTAGTTTGATTGAAGATTATAATGCTGGCGATTACATATATCAATGCGATAGCACTTTCTGTTTTATGTGCGATTCTTTAAAACTAAGTTTTGCATTAGAAAAAGAAAGCAGGGAAAGAATGGATTTACAGATATGGAAATCAACATTGGCTGATTTTCCTGATGGTGGATATACTCTTTACCAATGATGTTAGAGTTAAATGTATACGGAGTAAGTAATAAAATAAAATGTTTGGATGATTTAATTCGAGCTATTTTAGAAAAAAGATACTGCATAAAAGATTTTGTATTGTAGTTTTATAGATATACTTTTTATGATTAAAGATTATACGGAAAAAATATGTCCGGTATGTGGATTCGATAATTTAGAAGAGGGTCCATTTACACAAGAAGGATATCCTACTTATGAGATATGTCCATGTTGTGGATATGAATTTGGATATGACGATGAAGCAAATGGAACTTCTTATGATGCTTTTCGAGAAAAATGGATTGATAATGGATTTCCGTGGTTTCATGATGATGAAAAACCAAATAATTGGGATAAACAAATGATGGAAAAACAACTATCAAATGCAAAACTATCTCCTTCTAAATCACGCTATGTTGCAAATATTAAAAATAAATGAAGTCAATATAAATATACATTAACAGATTATTATTGTGGAAATTATAACTTATCCATCCTTGGTAGGAACACCGCAAGACACCATATTGATTAAATATGGAAAAGGCAAAAAGTCTAAATGTGGAGTAAATCTAGATCGAATTAAAGCATAAAAAGTGATAAATGAACTATACAAGAATATTGAAAGAAGAATATTATAATCTGCCAATAATCGAATTGTTTTCAGGTGAATATAAGTACAACAGATGTTATGCGACTATTGTAGTAGAAAACATTATGTACAAATTTGCTTGGGAAAGTGATTTGATTTTACCAATAATAAAGGAATTACCATCTGAGGCAGTAATAATTAGTGTTGACCATTCTTTTTGCATAATCAGTACGAAAGATAATGTCGTTTTGCGGTGGCCTCTTACTACCAATATAGTAGATGTTTTTTTCAGCGACATTTGGTGTGTTGGAATATGTGAAATGAATGTATTGGCAATAAAGTTGGCAGACACATTGAATTGTTATAAAGAATATTTTGTCGATGATATTATTTCAGATTATCAAATGGGCAAAAATGGAATAATTGAGTTGAAATTATTAGATAACTCAACGAAAGTGATTGATTTATATGATGACCATCCGTTGAATGAGTTAGGGTAATTAAGTAGTTTCGGTACGGAAAAATACTTTTTTCGAACGTGGTTGCGATAAAGTTCGATAAAGGTTTCGACAAAGTTCGGAGCAGGTAACTTCCTCAAGCCGTGAGGGGACTTTCCTCAAGCCGTGAGGAGACTGCCCTCAAGCCGTAAGGAGACCCTCCTCAAGCCGTGAGGGAACTACCTGCGCCAAACAAACTTGATTCTATTCTCGAACATTGAGTAATGAAAGATGGGAAACATTGGATTGTAAAACGGGAGAGAGAAAATAATAAAGATGGCTGCCTGTAATTGATTCAAAGAAAATGTGTATCTTTGCAAACCGAAAACTAACGAGAAAAAAAGTATGAAAGAAAAAGAATTGAAAATAAATAGCATTCTATCGGAATGGAATCCTTTGTGTGTAGATGATGTTGTTTCGGAAAATGAGTATCGAAATTATATACCCGGAATAATCGAATCGATAGGCGATAGCTGTAAATTAAAGTATTGTATCGAAGGCATTTTGCAAGAGATGGGAAACGACCCCGACATTGGAACCTACCAAGACAGATATTGATAAGATTTGTAATTCTGTCAGCAGTATTGATATGGAAAAATAAACGAAGTTGAGCATACGAGAACGATATAATAAACAAAACAAAATATGCCAAATATAGATTTTTTATACATAGAAAAACGTGGGTACATACTTTCGACCGAAGAATTAAATATGATATTAAGTGCTCCCAAACTCTCCAAGAAAGTATTTAATATCATTCTTGATGGTAAAAGTTTAAACAAACTCTCTGTTGGGGATATTTTAGAGAAGTATGAGAATTTCACTGAAATACAATTGATAGAAATTCGGAAATATATACACTTACATCTTCATGATAAAAATCTTTTATTTGTGTCGGACCTTATCGATTGTGCCAATTGGAACAATATAGAGAGTGCTGTTATTTTTGATTTTTGCATAGATACTATAAAAAAACGTCGTACGCCTGTAGTTGTTTCGTCGGCTGTTATCTATGTTTTTGAACACATGAAAATATCTCAAAGCGAATTGGTGGTACCGGTGTTTGAACGTGTTATTAATAATAAAACATATTATCAGGATTGTCAAATTGTTGCTGCTTTCTGTTTGTTTAGGATTACAATGAATCCAAAATACATGCAATTAGTAAAAGAATTGGCAGCGGTGGATAAAGAACTATACACAGTGTTGAAAAACAAACTACTTGCTATGGATTACAACAAGAATTGTTTTTTCTACAACGAAGATGATTTTATTTCGGATTGATATACATCAGTAAATTGAATAGGTTATGAAAAGAATATGTTATTCTACCGGTATAGGAAGTTTTTTTACAACGATGAGACTTGGTAAATTGGGAGCTTCCTTTATGAGTTTGAATCCACCGGTCAAAGTTGATTCCGGAATAATAAGTTTCGGATAATAGAAAGTGTTACATTAGAGATAAATTAGAAATACGATGTATGAGAAAAACTATATAGACGGACTATTTGATGTAGGAACTATTTTTACAATTTCGTTCTTTTGGGACAGACCGGAACGAGATACTTTTATATTGGCAGAATCGCATGACACTGAAAATGTCTTTAAAATAGTTTGCATCTCTGGCTATAGTGCCGGGACACAGTCGGGGTATATAAAGAAAGGAGTTTTAAAAGAAACACGCAGAGCAATAACATATACAGAACTTATAGAAGGAATTAAATACAATATTTTGAATCCGGATTTGAACAGTTTGAAAATCGAAGACGGATGTAAAATTAAATTTGGAAGAAGTTTAGAGATTAATTGCGATAAGATATTTTATAGAGGGACAATATTTACAATATCTTATTTGAATGGTTCACGAAGACGAGATTCATTTATACTGACAGAGTGTTTTGAAAAGAAATATGTTTTTCAGATAATTTGTATTTCGGGCCCTTTTTCAGGAATGGTATTTGGATATATAGAGAAAGGTATTTTACAGGAAACTCATGATGCGATTACATTTGAAGAACTTGTAGATGGAATAAAAAAGAATCTTATAAACCCGGAATTGGAAAGTTTGAAAATAAGAGATGAATACAACGTTCGATTTGATTAATACTATAATAACGACAGAAACATTGGCTATATGATAATATTTGAACAGACAGAAACACAAAAGAAGATATTGGAAATGTGTAAGAATTGGGCTCCTGAATATATTTTGGAATGGCTGGATGGATATATGTGGAGACCTGCGGTTAGAAGTATGTTGAAATATAAAATACCCGACGACCTTTTGGAAGAAATGGACGACTATTCGGAAACACTGCGAAACGACCAAATACTGCATGGCGACCTTGATACTAACGAGAAAATAAAGTATGCCAAAGCTATCCTAAAAGAGCACAAACTAGCATTAAAAACTTTCTCGACAGATATTTATTCAGAACTGATAAATGCTGTAAAAGAGGTGGCTGATGATGTAAAATTCGTAAAATCGAAAAATGGCAAACTGATATTGGTGGCCGAAAATTGGATAGAAGAAATAAAGAAATCCATGTCTGATGACATGAAAGAAACTATCAGAATGGGGTTGCGTCTTTGGATAAATGAAGAAACTCCGGTTAATATATTTATAGGAGGATATTCCCTAACGATGACACCTGCCGAATTGGAAAATTACTTTATGTCGCTGAATCCACCCGTTAAACCATTCTTTCTTTTCTTGGATGGCACTGCCGATAATTTCATAAAACAGCTAGACAAAGAACTTATAAACTCTGCCAAGAAATGGATGAACGAAACGGCAAACTCTATGCCTAAAGATTTGAAAGATAATATTCAGATAGGATATACCTTGCTGAATGATGAAACCAAACCCATCGACATAATTATAAACGGACGTTTGGGAACAAAGACAAGGGAAGAGGTGGAAAGTTACTTTATGAATTTGAATCCACCGGTGACACCAACTTTCAATTTGATATAATAGATTAAATACAACAGCAGATGACAGCGGAAGAAAAGAAATCACTACAAGCAACAGTGGCAAAATGGTCGCGTGCTTTTATTTTGGAGAGACTCAACGATATAGTGGACAACGAACCATGTGCAGATATGTCCCACGAAAAGATAGAAAGCAAAATATTGGAAGAGATAGACAAGTGTTCGGATATTTTGAAAAATGATACTATCCTGCATGGCGAGTTGGATAGTAATGCAAAGATAAAGCATGTAAAAACAATCATATCCGAACACGAAACACAGTTGAAAGAAGCAATGAATCCGGACACATACTTCGATTTGACGATTGCGATAAAGAAAGCCGAAAAAGAAATAAAGTGGCGAAACTCAAAACAAGGAAAACAAGTGTGTGCCATAGGTAAATGGGTTGAAAAAGCAAGAAGTGTAGTCCCCGACGAGATGAGGGAAACAATAGTAATAGGTCGTAACCTCTGCGACAACGATCCTTGCAATATAATCATAGGAGGCTATTCCGACACGATGAGCGCAGCCGAATTGGAGAGTTTCTTTATAAATCTAAATCCACCGGTCGAACCATTGTTTGTTTTTACATTAGTTTCTGAATAAACTGGTAGGGGATAGATAGAAGTAGTATGCTTTTAGATATAAATAAAAAGGTGGAATATTGTTCCACCTTTTTTTATTATTTCTTTTCTGCTATTTTTTTCGTTGTTATTATTAAAGCAATACTTGCTATAACACCTATTGATGTTAAAATAATAGCGATTGTATTGCTGTCGAATAAATTTGTTGATTGGAATTCACTGCCGAATATATACGTCAAAACAACAATAGAACCATTGTTGAAGAAGTGGGCTATTACCGATGGCCATATACTTTTGCTGTAGCAAAATAAGTATCCTAATGCTATGCCCATAACAAAGCGTGGAACAAAATTGAACATATCGAAGTGTATGATGCTAAATATTGCAGCAGTTATTATAATGGCAATATGTTTGTTACCGATCCATCGTAAAAATGTTTGTTGGATGACACCTCTAAACAAAAACTCTTCGCATACAGCAGGTATAAGAGCTATCACAAATAAATTACTTGCCAATACTCCAATTCCTCCATCTCTGGTTAGAAATTGCTTCAAAAGATTTTCTGATTTTAATCCGTCTTGTCTGAGTCGTTCTTCCAAAGCCGACATGCTTTCGGGTAAGTGAATGCTATTGTTCCATACCGTTAATGTGTCGATAACCGGGATTAGTGCCACAAAAACACCCCATCCGATAAGGCTGATAATTATGTGTTTTTTCTGAAAACCGATATTTAAAAACTTACCGGCGTTAGGGTAGAACATAGCACCGAACAAAACAGCCGGAACCAACATACCTATTATTTGAGATGTAGCTTGAAGAAAAAGCATAAAAGGAGTGTTAGTTTCCATTTGTAGTAAATCAATCTCGCTGTTTGGCGACACAAAGAGCGGATAAAAAGCTAATCCAATGCCACTGCCTACAAACAAAAATACCAAAACAATAATTAGCAACATAAGTAGTTGCATAAAAGGATTGAAGTTGGAAAAGTACTGATGAAATTTCATATTACATTGTATGTCTTACATTATTTATAAAATCAAAAGACTGCAAGGTTGATTTTGTAGTCTTGCAGTCTTTCACAATATTTATTTTTATAAATAAGCTTTCAAGCCTTTGCTTTTCGAGCTTGTTTTTAGTCGTTTAAGACCTTTCTCTTTTATTTGACGAACTCTTTCGCGAGTAAGGTTGAACTTCATTGCTATTTCGTCCAACGATAATGCATGAGGAATTCCAATACCATAATACATTTTAATTACGTTGCGTTCTACATCAGTAAGGGCACTTAAACATCTTTCTATTTCTAAACTCAAACTTTCTTGCATCAATGCATCATCTGTCGAAGGGGTATCTTCGTTAGGCAAAATGTCTACAAAGTTTACATCTTCGTCGGCAGCTAAAGGAGCGTCAATCGATATGTGTCTACCTGAAATACCAAGTATAGTTTTAATTTTATCTTGAGGAATGTCTAGCAATTCAGCTAATTCTTCTTCTGATGGTGGGCGTTCTAGCTCTTGTTCTAAACGGCTTATTTCTTTTTTCAGTTTATTCAAAGCTCCCAATTGGTTTGATGGTAAACGTACTATACGGCTATTTTCAGCTATAGCTTGCAAAATACTTTGACGTATCCACCATACAGCATACGAAATGAATTTAAAACCACGAGTTTCGTCGAAACGTTGAGCAGCTTTTATAAGTCCTACATTTCCTTCGTTGATAAGGTCAGGTAATGATAACCCTTGATTTTGATACTGTTTTGCAACCGAAACAACAAAACGTAGGTTGGATCTTGTCAAGCGATTCAATGCTTCTTGATCTCCATTTTTTATTCGTTGAGCCAATTGTACTTCTTCTTCCGGAGTCAATAGCTCTTCGCTACATATATCCTGTAAGTACTTATCCAACGATTTGATGTCGCGGTTTGTAATCGAATGCGTAATCTTTAACTGTCTCATATATACAATATTTTATTCCTAATCATGTTCTAACATATTCAGAAACAATATATAACTTGTTTGTTTTTGAATATTTGTTTACTTCTACGAAAATACCTATAAAAAGGTTTCATTTTCAGTCGTTTTCTTTTACTTTTTTTCTATAGAAGTTTATTTGTATCTAAAAAAACAATATCTTTTAAATATTATTGTATTTGGTTGGATATTTTTTTCGTGATAAGATAAAAAAAGACTATTGGCTCTTAATACAATAGTCTTTTTTCTTCTAACGTACTTTTTCCTTTTATTGTTAGAAACCTTCACCTTCGCCTTCCATTTCAGCGTTTTGTTCAGGTTTTACTTTCAAACCATTGTTTATTTTGTAGCTAAATCCTACTGTTATATATGGACTTAGACGTTTGTTCATAGATGTACGATTCATTTGAGGGGTGTGAGTTATATGTCCCCAACCTCCGGTACACAACACATCGCCGACTCTTATTGTAAGAGTACCACGTTTGTTAAGTACATCTTTTTTCACTGCAAGGTCAACCCAATAGCTTGCCATCATTTCTGTTTGTAGGTCTAGCCATGGAGCTCTGTATTGTCCGGAAAGTTGTATTGTCCAGCTTTTTGGTAATGTCATGTAGCTTGAAAATTTACCACTCCACAAGAATGCACTTTCATCTTTGTAGTCTAAAAGTTCTGTGCCTTCTATTTTGCTTTCGTAAAGATTCAAGCTGACATTTACTTTCCACCATTTTAGTAGTTGATAATCTACTATAAATTCTAAACCATAGTTCAAACCGGTGCTTAAGTTTTGCCAAGTACTTGCCCAGTAGCCATCGTACTCAGAGTTGTAAGGCATCCAGTTAGAGTAGTAGCTAGCGCTGGCACTATCCCACACAAAACCATAGCGAGTCATCATGTTGTTGGTTTGACGGAAGTAGGCCGATGTAAATATATTGCCATTTTTTATTCCTAAATTATAGCTAAGTTCTATTGCATTTGTAAACTCCGGGTCTAAGTTCGGATTTCCAAACGACAATTGTTGTCCTTCTCTTACATCAAGATATGGGTTTAAATCCCAGAAGTGAGGTCTGCGAACTCTGCGAGAGTACGAAAGTTGTACGCTTTGTTCTTTGTTTATTTCGTAAGACAAGTGAAGAGTTGGATATAGTTTCCAGTAGCTTTTCTGAATTTTTGCAGTTTCGCTATGGTTCAAATCTTCGCCATACATATATGTATATTCAAGTCTAAGTCCGGCTTGAGCCGAAAGGTTACCCCATACATTGCCGCCTATTGTAGCATAGGCTGCGTGTATATTTTGGTTATATTTGAAGTGTGTAGAAGAAACACTGTCTAAAAAACTTACCAACAAGTTTTGGTCGTTGTACTCTGTGCGATGATATTCTGCATTTTGATCAGGAAAATCCATTTTACCTTCATATCCTGTTTCCAAAGTCCAACCAAACTCTGTTGGGTGAATGTAGTTTAGTTTTAGGTTTAGTGCATTATGAAAGTTCTCTGTTATAGATTGTCTTAAATAATAGTTGTCATAATTAGAGATTTCTTTAAGGTATATTTGTTCTTGCAAGCCATCTCCTTGTCTTGTTCTAGAACTGAATGTAGCGTCAAAAGTTAACAATCTGTCTTTCTCGTCGAATTTCTTTGTATAGTTTACGCTTATCGAGTTGTTTATGTTTGAGTTGTTGTTAGTGTCGGTTTGTGTATAGTCCATTAATCCGTTAGTCAATAAATCTGTCGAGAAAATGCTGCTAATTCTGTTGCGTAGACCACCTCTTATTTGATACGATACCAATATGCTGTTTAGTTTGTTGATATAGTATTCCATACCAATTTTCATCGAACCCATATAGTTGCGATTTACACCAAAATTCTCAATACTATCGTTAGATAAAGTTGCTCCATCTCTCAAACGCTCTACATTGGTGTATCCGGAGTTTCCTCTACTTCTCATGCCAGCATCTGCCGAAAAGAAAATATTGTATTTTTCGGTCGAGTAGTTTAAGTTTATGCTTCCCATTGTTGTAGGTATGATGGCAGGTAAAACATCGTTGCGGTAGTTGCTACCCAAAAATGCTAGTGGAGTTCCAAGGTTAAGATTGGCAACACCATTCAATCCCAACGCCGCCGACGAGCGTTCTTTAAGTTTTATGTTTATTATTCCACTCATCCCTTCTGGGTCGTATTTGGCTGATGGGTTGGTGATAACTTCTACATTTTCTATTGTAGTTGCAGGTATTTGTTCCAAAAGTGTGCTTAATTCGCTACCCATAAGTTCGTAAGGTTTTCCATCTATCAGTACTTTTACGTTAGAACTACCTCTCAAACTTACATTACCATCGTTATCTACTGTTACGCTAGGTACATTTTCTAGTACATCTGTAGCTGTACCACCGCCTGTAACTATGTTTTTGTCAACGTTTACAACACGTTTGTCTAATTTATATTCCACCATCGAGCGTTCTGCTACTATTCTTGCTTCTCCAAGTGTAGTAGATATTCCCTTTAGTTTTATTTTTCCTATGTTTACGGTGTTTTTGCTCGCTGTTATTTCTACCGGTGTTGGGTGAAAGTAAGTTTCATATCCCATAAACGATACTCTGACAATGTATTTACCATTGGCAAGTCCTTCTACTTTCCAACTACCATCAGTTGTTGTTATAGTTCCATTTATAAGTGTCGAGTCGGTAGGTTTTAGTATCGATACTGTTGCATATTCAATGGCTTGTCCGTTCGAGGCTTCAATAACTTTACCACTTATTTTGCCAATATTTTTTTGTGCAAAAGCACTTCCCCCAAGGCATAAGAATAGCCCTAAAAATAATAATGTAATTCTTTTCTGCATGCTATAAATCTATGTATATATATAACTAATTTCTATTTTTTTCGAATAGTTATGGTACTATAATTATATTAGGGTTAGTACCCAAACCTTTAAAAACTTTCGTTTTTTATTCAATTTTTAATTGGAAAAGACAACTAAACAAAAAAAAGTCCACAATATGTGTATACCATTTCGTGGACTTTTTTGAAAGATAATATCAAATCTTCTCTTTAGATATATTATTTATTTCTTTCAGAGAATTCTTTAATAGTCATTTTTTCAACTTCAGGTTTGATGTTTTCTTCTAACAAAGCGAAAAGTTTTTCAGAATAAATTTTTTCGTAAACCTGGCCTACGTTGTTTTTATCTTGAGCAATAGTTCTTGCTGCTTTTTCTATGCGTTCGTCGTAAGCTTTTTCATCTTCATCTTCTTTACGCAAATCGTACGAAGTCATTACACCTTTTATGTAATCTACGACTTCGTTTTGAGTAGGATCGATATCTTTCATTTCTCTCAAAGAAGATTCGATGAATTCCCATTTTATAGAAGGAAGATATTTTTCGTCCCATTCAGCAACGATGTTTTCAAGAGTCATATCTTTTTCGCCTCTCGAAGCCAACCATTTTTGTATGAATTCGGTTGGGATATATTCAGTAAATTGGTCGATAAGAGCTTTGCGTACTTCTGCGTTGAAAAGCATTTTGCATTGTTCTTCGTATACTTTTTCAGTTTCAGCTTTCATTTTCTTTTTCACATCGTCCACATTTTTAATGTCTTCGTTAGGGAACATTTTTGCGAAAAGTTCTTCGTTTATTTCATGTGGAGTTATTCTGCTGATACCGCTAATGCTAAGTTCTACGTCAGAAACAAAGTTTTGAGCTTCTTCTTCTTTCATTCTGAATGATGCTGCTATTGTTTCAGCGTCCAAAACTTTAGAAGGGTTGAAAACTACTTTGTCTTCTACTTTCTTTTCTGCGAAAAGTTTTTTGAAGTTAGTAGCTTTAAGTTTTTTCATTTCCAACGACATGAAAGTGTTCAAACCACCTTCTTTTACGTTGCCGTTTTCCATTTCAACTACTTTACCATAAACGAAGTCGGTTTGTTCAACTGTTTCCGGTGTTTCAAATTTTCCAAATCTGCGAGCAGCATCGTCAAGTTGTTCATCTATTTCTTTCGACGAAACTTTTATTTGAGTTCTTTTTACATCAATATTTTTCCATTGAATGTTTGCTTTTGGCATCAATGCAGCGTCAAAATAGAATACGAAATCTTTTTTGTCGAAATCTATTTCACCTGTTTTTTCGTCGTTTGACAACGGAGAACCAACTATTTTAAGATTTTCATCTTCGATATATTTATACAATGATTGACCAATAACCGATTGTACTTCGTCTGCAACTATGGCTTTTTGGTACATCTTTTTTATTAGTCCCATAGGAGCATTGCCTCTACGAAAACCTGCTACGACAGCTTTTTTCTGATATTCTTTTAATTGTTTTTCTACGTTTTCTTGATAGTCGCTTTCACTAATTTCTACTTTTATCAAAAGCTCTAATTCGCCTGTGTTTTCTCTTGTAATATTCATTATATTATATATTTAATCTATTGATTTTAAACTTAGTATATTTTTCTATTAAAAATGCAAAGTTACACAAAATAATTGACATAGAAGCATAAAAACTATTATTTTTTTTATTTTCCTGATTATCAGAAGCCTATATCTAAGTTTTTAAGGAATGTTCTGTACTCGTTGTTGGCCGATGTAGGAGTACTGCGACGTTCTTTTATTTTTGTGCGGCGAGAACCGAATATTCCCAATCCTCCTTCGATGTTTCCATAGGTTGGGCGTTCTTGTGCTATAGTGTTTGGAGGTATGCTTGCAGCCATGTATGTTGCTATGTCTTCGTTGGCTGCAAATATATATATATGTACACTATCTGCTACGGCTCGTAAAACTCCTTCGCCCGGTTGACCCAATTTATTTTTTAGTTCAGCTCCAAATGTAGTTCTGCTGAACGAACCTTGCATAACGCTGCTATTGTTAGTATTGCGATATACATTGCCTTCAATGTCTACATATTTTACCATCATGCTATCGTCGGCAGGTGTTTGCTCGTAATAGAAGAATCTGACCATTGGCTGAAAAATACGAGCTCTTTTTTCGTAGTCGATGCTCCATTTTACAAGTGCCGATCGGTTGCTGGCATTACCATCTTTGAATTGGAAAAAGTTTACCGGATGTTTCACCATTATTCCGTCGCCTATAAGGGCTGTTTCGGAGGTGACGAATTTTCCTGTTTTCAAATTTCTTATTTCAAGTACATATATTCTTTCGGGATATAATTTCCCTTTGGTTCGTGCACAATAGATAGGCTGGGTAGGGGAGTAGAAATCGCCCGAAGGTTTTGTAGTCAATTCGGTGTATTTAAATACTATTTCTTTACCGGTCAATGCTGTTTTGCTCAAAACTCCATTCTTCTTTTCGGCATACCATTCTACTATTTTTACTTCAAGTTCGTCGGGAGAGTAGTTCGAACTATCCATTATTTGTGCATAATTGTATGCATTACCCTCGCCCAAAAAACATTTCTGAACGCGTATCCAAGTAGTATCTGAGTCTTGGTCTAGAATGCCATACACCAACATTGTTTCTTCCCATTCGTCGTTGGGGTTGAACTCTGTGCTACACGAACTAAACCAAAAACCTATTGCCATAAAAAGTAATGGTATCAAAAAAAATCTCTTATTCATAATATTTTACAGTACTTGCTATAATGTTTCGGTTTGCAAAGATACAATTTTTTTTTGGAATATCAGTGAAAAATAAAGGAGAAAAAGAAAAGACTTTGTTTCGGTAAGGATATATTATGTTTTGCCGAGTTAAAATTAAAACAAATGAGACCTAAAATCATTTGATTTTAGGTCTCATTTGTTTGTATATCATATTTAAGCGATAGATATTATTCCAATTATTTTGAATGCTTTCTATTGCTATGTATTACATATTAAAATTGGAGTTATTTCTATTTTCGCTAAAAGATGAAACCAATTCCAAACTCAGGATAAGGTGAGTTGCTAATAAATGAGTTTGGGTTATCGTTTAGCGAAAAATTATAAACTCCATAAATTATTATGCTATGCAGTTTTATTTGAGATCCGAGACGAAAATCTATGCCGAAAATATTTTCTTTATCCATTTTGTTTGTCCCTAAATGTAAATTCAATCCGATAATAGGTGTAACAAATGTTTTTTTATTGCCGATGATATATCCGAAATCAATATTACCCAAAAGTAATACAGATGAATAAGATTTATTCTCTACGATTTGATTAGTATTTAAATAATTTGCAGTAAATCCAACTCCAAATGTTGTGTAAATGTTGTAATTGAAATGGCTTATGCCTCCTAAAGCAAACGAAAAGAAATATGCATCCCCCTTTATTCCGCCACCAAGCTTTTCGTAACAATTTATCCCAAAGTACGAATTATCATTGATTGACTTGTTTTCTGATATACTAATAGACGATATAGTGAAATCTATAGAATCGGATGTATTTGTGATATTTGTTTGAGCTTGGGTTTCACAGCCAAACATTATAACTATTAATATAACTAATTTTCTTATCATCTCGTATAGTTTTTATTAATCAAGTTCTTGTTCAAATTCCTTTAGGTTTTGGACACTTTCTTTTAAAGTCGTTATCTTTTTGAAGTACCATATAGCACCGAATATAGCGGAAACTACCACAAAACTTACAAATATTGCTATTGCCGAAAATGGTATTGATGTAAACATTTCGCCTGCTTCGCTACTAAGAAACATATCTCTTGTAAACAGAAATACAAAAGGTGTCATAGTTATACATTGTACCACATAGTTTAGTTTCTCACTCTTTTGGTATTTGATAAGGTAGCGTTCCATGGTTGCAACATCGTTTCGATAGTGTTTCATTTTTAGAAACAAGTAGAAACTTGCACATTGCCATAAGCCTGTAAATGGAATAATTATATTTAGATATATAGTTACATGCCTCGAAAATATTGTAGGAGGATAAAATATAACCAGCAATACATATAGCACACAGCAACCTATGCCCACCAAATTGTATTTCATTATAGTGTCCATTTTTGCATCTACGGCATTGTCGATAAGTTTTTTGTTCAAGATTTTTTGTTTCTTCACTTGTTCGGAAAGTACATTCCATTGTTGTTTTAAGTTTTCTAATTCCATGATAAATTTATTTTTATTCGTTAGACATGTTTTTTAATTTCTCTTTTATTCTGTTTAGTTTTATTGCAACATTGTTTCGGCTCAGACCTGTTATCGAAGCTATCTCTTCGTAGCTGCGTTCTTCAAGCCATAGCAGGATTATCGACTTTTCTAGCTTGTTTAGTTTGTTGATGAGGTTGTACAGCTCTTCAAGCTGTTGGCGTTTTTCAAAACTTTCATCGTAAATATTTACCTCTACGGCTATAGGTGCAAGCGGAAGGTTGCGTTTCTTTTTACGAATAAAGGATATGCACGTGTTTAGGCTTATCCGATATATCCACGACGACAATTTGCTATCGCCACGAAACTTGGGAAAACTTCGCCAAAGTTGGATTAGAACCTCTTGATAATAGTCGTCGATGTATTCCTTTTCGGCGTAGATATAACATACTTTAAATATCACATCTTTGTATTCCGTTACCATTTGTGTGTATTCTTCTTTTAATGTCATTTTATTTTTATCTTTTTGCTACATTAGTCGTCAAAACAAGAAAAAAGTTACATTTCGTTTCTCTAATTTTTCTTGAATTGTAGCGTGTGTATTTTTCTATAGTATTGTGCCTGTAATTTATACCCGGGTATAAAATTGTTTATGGTATACTATGAATACTTTTATGGTATACTGTCGTGAAGAGGGTAGAGTATGCCTGTTTTTTTCATCGAGATGTAGTAAAATTTTCATCGCGATGTGGTATATAATACATCACGATGTAGTGCCTATCTGCATCGTGATGGAAAAAAACAACTATTGCTTGTTGTTGTAATTGTTTGCTATTAGTGTGATTTGCTACTTGTTATATGATTTGGAAATGTATCTGTACAATAACTACAGTGAACATGTTTTGGAAGGCTAATAATAGAACAAACGGCTGAAATTGTCCTCGACAAAAATTTCGTTTGCAATACTTTGCAATTGTTCTGCAGAAACTTCCATTATATCGTTGTTTATCTCTTCGAGCGAATCTACTTTCTCGAAATTCATAAAGCATTTACCCATAGCTTGCATTTCGTTCAGAGCTGATTCGGTGTTTATAGATAATTGTCCAATCAGCTGTTGCTTTGCCGAGTTTAATTGTTGCGAGGTTAGTTTTATGTCTTTAAGCTTTTTAAGTTCTAGAAATATCAGTTCTACAATACGTTGCCTAAAGTCGTTGTCCATAGCGGCATATACATAAAAAATACCTGTGTCGCTAAAAGGTGTAAATTGCGACTCGATGTTGTAGCACAGGCCATATTTTTCGCGTATCCCGATGTTGAGTCTGGAGTTTAAAGCCGGTCCGCCCAAAATGTTGTTTAGCAGTGTGAATGCTACTTTGTTTGCACTATATGTATTGTAGGCTTTACAGCCTATTAGTGCGTGTGCTTGGTGGATATGTTTGTTTTTTTCTGTGTTGAATATTATGTGTTCGGTAGGTTGTTGTCGTATGCTTTTCGAAACAGATGGTTTTATGTGTCCGAAATGTTTTTCACAAAGTCTTACTATCTTGTCAAAATCTTCATTGCCAACAATCGATATTACCATCTTGTCGGTTGTATATTTTTCTTTTACAAAGTTTAAAAGGTCATCGCTATTTAGTCGGCGAATGTTTTTGGCACTACCCAAAATGTTATGAGCAAGGGCATGTTTGCCAAAGAATAGCTCTTCAAATTCGTCGAAGATAAGTTCGGACGGAGTGTCTTTGTACGAGTTTATTTCGTCGAGTATTACATCTTTTTCTTTTGTAATCTCTTTTTCGGGGAAAGTCGAGTTGAACAATATGTCGGAGAATAGCTCCAAGCAGCGTTCCAAGTGTTTTCCTAAGGCAGAAGCATATACGCAAGTTTCTTCTTTTGTGGTATAGGCGTTTAGTTCGCCGCCAACGCCATCTATACGGGTAAGGATATGGTAGGGTTTGCGATGTGTAGTACCTTTGAATATAGCATGTTCGATAAAGTGTGCTATACCTTCGTTGTTTTTATCCTCATCTCTCGACCCGACGTTTATAAAAACACCGCTATGCGTCACTATGCTATGGCTGCGTTTGAATACAATGCCTATTCCATTATCCAATCGGTGATAGATATATGGACTGCTTGTTAATATTTTATTGTTCGTTCTCAACAAATTACTTGCTTTATGTGTTATTATTATCAAAAGCAAAGTTACACTTTTTTTAGAAAATACACAATACACACAAACAAAAGAATATTCTGATATATAAATAATGATACATATCAAATACAATCGTATGCTATGAAATTGATAGACGATGACCCTTGGTTGGTACCTGTGGCAGATAAAATAGAAGCACGATATAGGGCTTATTTTCAGAAGAAACAATATATAGATCAGCAGTATGGTAGTTTGTACGATTTTGCCAATCTGCATAATATTTTAGGTTTTCACTACGACGTTGAAAAGCACGGCTGGCATTTTAGGGATTGGCTGCCGCGAGCCAAAGAAGTTTACATTACAACATCGTTATCCGATTGGGAGCCTTGTAGGTATCCCTTAAAGCCGACGGAAAATGGTATTTGGCATGTGTTTCTGCCGTTTTCCGAGACTGAAATGCATAATGCTCAGGTGTTGCTGAATGTAAAAGGAGCAGATGGATGGTCGGTACACATACCATCGTGTATAAGATATGCTACGCAAAACGAGGAAACTAAGGCGTTTGTGGGACGTGTATGGTGGCCGGAAAAGGCATTTGATTGGCAAGGCGATGTCTCTTTAAATATTGCTGCTGAACAATTGCTTATATACGAATGTCATGTGGGTATGGCACAACAATTTGAGGGAATAGGAACCTACCGGCAGTTCGAGCAAAATATAATTCCGTTTGTAAAGCGACTAGGCTATAACGCATTGCAAATAATGGCATTGGCCGAGCATCCATATTATGCAAGTTATGGCTATCAGGTTAGCAATTTCTTTGCTCCGTCGTCGAGATTTGGAACGCCCGACGAGCTTAAGCATCTTATTCGTACGGCACATAAAAATGGGTTGGCTGTGATAATGGATGTGGTACATGCTCATTTTGTTTCCAATACCCTCGAAGGCTTGAATATGCTAGACGGCGAAGATGATTTGTATTCGCCTCAAGGAGATAGAGGTAATCATCCTTATTGGAACACCAAGTTGTTCGACTACGATAAGGAGCAGGTATTACGTTTTTTGCTGTCCAATCTTCGCTATTGGATAGAGGAGTTTCATATAGATGGCTTTAGATTTGATGGTGTAACCTCTATGATATACCACCATCACGGATATATCGACAACTTTGGTACTCATAGCAACTACTTTGGACAACAAGTGAACGAGAGTGCTATTACCTATCTTACTCTTGCCAACGATTTGGTGCATGCTATAAATCCTAAGGCAGTAACCATAGCCGAAGAGGTGTCGGGTATGCCGGGTATAGCCCGACCTATCGACGAGGGAGGAGTAGGCTTTGACTATAGAATGGCTATGGCATTGCCGGACTATTGGATAAAACTATTGAAAGACAAGCGCGACGAAGAATGGAGTATGTACGAATTGTGGAATGTGGCAAACGATAGGATTTGGAATGTAAAAACGGTGGCATATTGCGAAAGTCACGATCAAGCAATTGTTGGCGACAAAACTATTGCTTTCAGACTGATGGATAGCATGATGTATACATCTATGCAAAAAGATTTTCACAACGTGCAAGTGGATAGGGGAATAGCTTTGCACAAAATGATTAGGTTGTTTACCATATTGGTTGGAGGACAAGCATATTTAAATTTTATGGGAAATGAATTCGGACATCCGGAGTGGGTGGATTTTCCAAGGGATGGCAATAATTGGAGTTTTGCTTATGCTAGAAGGTTGTGGCATCTTGCCGACGATAAAACCTTGAAATATAGTTTGCTTTTAGAGTTTGATAGGGCGATGGTGGCTTTTGCCAAGCAGCACAAAGTGATGAAAATGGAGTTCGCCAACTTGCTACTTTGCGATGAGGAAAACAAAACATTGGTATTTGCTCGCGACAAATGGGTGGCTGTTTTCAATTGGCATACAACAGTTTCTATAGCAGGCTATACAATACCGGTAAAACTGCCGGGAAGGTATAAACTTGTTCTTTCTACTGATAGTGAAAAATATGGAGGCTTTGGGCGTTTGAACGAAACAACCATTTATCAATCTCGGACAAATAAAAAAAAGCATCACATAGAGATATATAATATCAATCGCAGTGCAAATTTGTATGAGATTATAAATTGAAAACAAGTTGATATTTTGTAAACCTTTGTAATGTGCAGGGAAAGAAAAAGACCTTCGAAAGTAGCTATTGTTTCCGAAGGTCTTGATATTGTTATTTATTCTTTTTCTTATTCTTTTGAGGAGTTTCTTTCTTTTTTCTTCTGTCTCGAAGTATGTATATAACTCCAACGAATATCATAAAGTAGAAAAACGAAAAGTAAGGCAATTGCATTGCATTGTATATTACCGATGGTATCGATTCTGTTTCAGTAAGAGGTACTCCGGAAATATACGAGCATACACCTATTACTATGGCAACAATGGCTGCAAAGCTTACTACTATCCATAGCATAGCACGTTTGATAACGGCTATAGGTGTGTCGTTGTTTTTCCAATAGCGGAATATCGACACTGTAAGTCCGGCTGCCAATACATATATTAATATGTCTACAATTTGACTTTCTTCCATTTTGTTTCTACTTTAAACTTTTGTTTATAATCCTATTATTGCATTTATTCCAACAAATGCCCAGTGTGCAACTATACCTGCAACCAATCCTCCTACAAAGTGAGAAAGGATAGCTTTAGATGTAAGTGTACGGTAACCCATAGAGTCAAGCATAGCGGTATGAGTGCTAAGGAAACCACTCCAACACATACCCATAGCAGTAAATACAGCTATAGCGTTGTTGTCGATAAGACCTTCTTGGATAAAGCGAGGAATAAGACCTAAAGCAGCACCCACAGCACCAAGCGATGTGATTGGGAATGCAACAAGTTCAGGACTGGTAAATCCAAATAACCATTCGAATATGAAATTTATTTTACCGGCAAGGTAAGGCAAAAGAGCCACCCCTTCGTAAGCAGCACCTGTATATCCACCTGCTGCTGATGGACCAAAGGTAAGAACCATTACGAATGTAGAAATAATAAGAACACCCGGTATAATGGCAAGGCCGATTTCTACCCCCGATTTTCCTCCATCTAGTATAGCGTTAAGTCCGCGCAAGAATGGACCACCTTCGCTTTTGAACGATATTTCTTGTTCGTTACCACCTGCAGCTACATCTTCACGAAATTCAGGATGTTTCTTTAATATGAAGTATTGCATCAAGCGTGTAGTAACAATGCTACCTGCAAAAGAACCTATCAAACCTATTACGGCACCGGTGCCATATCCTTTTCCAGCCATAAATGCTATAACTACCAATCCCATACCAAAAGCAGTACCAAAGTTGGTAAGAGATATTATTTGATATTTTTTGAAGTATTGGCTGAAGTTGCGTTCTTTCGAAAGCGATATTATAGCAGGATTGTCCGAAAGGAAAGTAAGCACTGCACCCAAAGCTGCTACACCGGGAAGGTTGTAAAGTGGTTTCATAAGAGGACGCAATATAACCTCGATAAGTCTTACAACTCCAAATTCTGTTAGCAGTTTACCCAATGCTCCTGTAAGAACAGTGATACCCATGATGTACAAAACGGTGTTGAGCAACAAATCGTGGGCGGTATTCATTATAGTATTTAGCATATTGTTCATCGACATACAATGAGCCAAGTAGCCAAATATTGCAAAAAACAAAACCAAAAATACCACAGCCTCGATGCGGCGTTTGGTAAGAAATTTTAATTTACTCATAACTATTTATATCTTTATAATTTAATGTATTTCATGAAATTTACACGCCAAGTAAGACCCATATTGAAGTGGTACTCGTTTATGCCAGCGTTCTTGACTGCAAAGAAAGTGTGTAAACGAATATCTTTATTGTCTTTAAGTGGGAAATATTCGGCACCCATCCCATAAAAATGGTATTCTGTACCCGGAACAACGAAAATATCTATATAGTCGCTAGTAGGGATATATATAGGGTTACCATTTGCGTCGGTAGTTTGAGTGTTGTTTACATCATAGCCACCTTTGGCAAAGATATTCCATTGGTCGTTTACTTGCCATTCCATTTTTCCTATAACGGTATAGTCGTCAAAGAAAAAATTATCTTGTTTGGTTGTGGCACGATTCATGATGTCTACATAACAACTGAAATTATCCAATACCAATTTATTACCCAAAGCAATATAGTTGATATAACTACCTTTTGTATACTCAATCATATTTACAGAATATATGGTCTTCAAATTCTCGAAAGAACCAAACCATATAAGATTGTAGGCATAAAGATTTTCTAATGGTGAATATGTGTAGTTCGAATTGGCAAATTGGAATGTTAAGTTGTTGTTGCCACTATTGTCGGTATATGTAAGAGATACCCCCATTTGGTAGCAGATAATGTTGTTCCAAAAATCTGACCAAAAATATACATCGATAGGAGGTGCGTCGTATTCGAAACCACCTATTTGAAATACTTGTTTACCTCCCGATATCGACCAATTCTTTGTTATGTCGTAGGTAAGGTAAATCCAGTCGGTACCATCAAAAAGCGATTTCAGTCCGTTGTTTGGTAGCAAGCGTTGACGATAGTTGTATGAAAACTTGTCGGTTATATTACCTGCAACGGCAATATTGATGTATTTTCCCGAAAAACCTCCAAGAGTAGGTAACGATGTGCTATCATCGAAAGTTTGGTAATCGTAGTCGAATCTAGATTCGAAACGTAAGGTATTCAACACAGGTTTTGTGTTATTTTGTGCATATATACTTCCTGAAAGAAGAATTACAATAATAGCATAAATAGCTTTTAATCTGTTTTTTGTGTTCACTTTAAATCTGTATTTATATTTAGTAATAAGATTGCAAAGTTACAACTTTTTTGTGTAATATCAACTAATAAAAATGGCTTTGGGGCACATTTCTACCTTTTTTTGAATTACAGACTGATGTAGGAGAGTGGTATTGTATAGATATTTTGCAATTTTCTTTCTGTAGATGCAAAATAATGAACTTGTTGGATGGATTAATTGAAGAATTATTAACCATTCAATTTTGATAGTCATTAGGACAAAAAAAGACAATCAAAATTGCTAAATACAATGACGGAGATAGATAGTATGAAAATTTTAAAAGAGCGTTCTGTTAAGAGAAACAAGATGATATACTTGTGTTTGGTAATTCTTTTTATACAAGGTTGTGGGTTTATGACGTTCTCTAACTTGAACTCAGTATGGGTCGAGAAGTGGTTTTAAATTCAGAAATAAGAATATACATACGATACAGTATCGACACAACGATATTATTTTGCAATGGATAGTATTTACTTTGTAATACTAATTTGTCGGGTCTTGTAAGAAATATAAGTGGTAGGCTTTTTACGTCTGACGATATAAATAAAATTAGGTCGGAAATAAAAATAGATAGTCACTATATCGAAATTATACATCCGGAAGATTTGCATTATGATTATGGTTTTAGGTCTGTAGATAAAGAAAATAAGTATTGTTTATATTTGGTAATACCATTTGAGCGCTTGGAATTATTTCCTCCTAATTACAATTTTACTCCCGTTTTTGAATTTACTCCTGTGGGATTCGGATATTATGCAATAATAATTCCGATAACATATATTGCTGCTAACAATTTTTTCCTTCATGTGGACAAAGATATGACATGGAATATTGCGTTTGAAATTAGAAAAGCATTGTCGGGAAAATAGACCCGATGACACTAAATTATGGATTGAAAGGTGCGAAGAAAGTGAAAAAAATAATGCGATGCCCCTTTATATGCGTGCATACTTTGAATATGTGAGATAGTGAAACTAGTAGAAGTTACATGGAAAAACGGAAAGGTAGTAGCGAGTCGATACCATCAAATACCACTATGTTCCCATCGTTTTGATATAGAACTATCTTAATCTTGTTTTTGCTCTTGCTTTCGTATTCTCCAATAACTTGTCGGCAAGCACCACAAGGCGAAGCTCCACACCATTTACCATCTTGATTTTGGGCAATGATAGCAATACTTGTTATACCAATGTTAGGATGTTGAGCTACGGCCGAAAATAAAGCAACACGTTCGGCACACAAACCGGAAGGGTAGGCTATATTCTCTTGGTTATTACCTGTTACTATAGTTCCGTTGGCAAGCCTTACTGCACATCCAACTTTAAATTTAGAATATGGCGAATATGCATTTGCCGATGCATTCATTGCTAGAGTAAGAAGTTCTTTGTCGTCGGTAGATAATTGTTCGACCGATTCATATTCGGTGTATTCTATTTTTATACTTTTTGTTGTCATTGGTTATTATTGTGATAAAAATAATGTATCTTTGCAATGTTTTTCTGATAACGTAAGAACAAGTTTTAAAGTATGAAAATACTTGAAATTAATAATATTTAGATAGTAAAAACGACGTATACAAATATGGTAAAAATAGCAGATATAGAGGTAGGAGAGTTTCCGTTGATATTGTCGCCGATGGATGATATTACAGATTTGCCATTTCGTAAGCTTTGCAAACCTTATGGTGTTGATGTGCTTATAACAGAATTTATTGCTGCCGATGGCATAATTCGCGAAGCCGATAAAAGTCGCAAAAAGATGACATTCGATGCTATGGAACGCCCAATTGCTGTACAGATATTCGGCCACGATTTGTCGTCGTTGTTACAGTCGTTGGAATTTGTCGAAGCTGTTCAGCCGGATTTTATCGATATCAATTGGGGATGTCCGGTAAAGAAAGTGGCAGGTAGAGGAGCCGGTTCCGGAATACTGAAAGATATACCCAAAATGATAGCTATTACAGAAGCTATTGTAAAGGCTTCGAAACTACCTATAACAGTGAAAACAAGAATAGGTTACGAAGAAACAAACAAACCAATAGTAGAAGTGGCCGAACGATTGCAAGATGTTGGGGTAAAGGCTATAAGTATACATGGTAGGACTAAAACCCAAATGTATAAGGGTTCCGCTGATTGGACTTTGATAGGCAAGGTAAAAGAAAATCCGAGAATGACAATCCCTGTTTTTGGCAATGGCGACATAACGTCGGCAGAGATAGCTGTGGAGATGAAAAATAGGTATGGTGTAGATGGAATATTGATAGGTAGGGCATCGATAGGCAATCCATGGATTTTTGAGCAAACTAAACGATTGTTGAACGGATTGCCCAAAAGAGAGGTAACAATATCCGAACGAGTGGAGGTGTGTAAAGAACATCTTATGGCGGCTATAGAGTGGAAGGGAGAACGTACTGCCGTAATGGAAATGAGAAAGCACTATGGAGGATATTTTAAAGGTATTCAGGAATTTAAACAATTTAGAATTCCATTGGTTACATACGCTACATTAGACGAATTGCTACCAATATTTGATGCTATAGAAGAATATTATTCTAGATAATTGTCGTTGAAATATATAAACTAAAAAAGCTCTCAAAAGATTGTTTGAGAGCTTTTTATATATGTAGAATCTATAATTTAGTTTTTGCGTTGGCATTTTTTAGGAGTAACACAAGTTCCAACAGCAGTACATACTACTATAGGTTCTTCAAGAAAATCTGCAGCCGAATCAGAAATATCAGGTCTTGAAACAGCAACTTTTCTTGCTTCGAATTTCATTTTGCGAGAAGAATTTCCTTCAGAAATAATTTCTCCTACAGCTTCGATATAGTCGCCTGCATATACAGGAGCAAGGAATTTAATTTCTTCGTAACCGGCAAAAAGACCTTCGTCGCCGTCGCGTTTTATCAAAAGTTCAGTAGCTACATCGCCAAACAAATGAACCATGTGAGCACCATCAACCAAATTTCCACCATAATGAGCATCTTTTGCACTCATTCTCAATCTTATCATTGAAGTTATTGCCATATCTCTTAAATATTTATATGTTATTTTTTAATTATGTAATCTACAAAAATGCTAGGAGTTTTAATATGTTCGTGAGCCAAAGTACCTGTTTTTACAACTTCTAGAGGTTCAACGATAACAGTTTCGGCAGCTGTTGCCATAAGAGGGCAGAAGTTTTGCGAAGTACCTTTGTATATAAGGTTACCATCTTCGTCGCTAATGTTCGCACCTATCAAAGCTACGTCTGCTTTCAATGGTTTTTCCAACAAATATTCTTTTCCGTCTACAACAATTTTTTGTTTACCTTCTTCAACTACAGTACCTAAACCGGTAGGAGTAAGTACTCCACCAAGACCGGCTCCACCGGCGCGTACACGTTCTGCCAAAGTTCCTTGAGGGCTGAATTCTACTTCCAATTCGCCGGAGTTCATTTGGTTGATTGTGTCTTCGTTTGTGCCAATGTGAGAAACGATAAGTTTTTTAACTTGATGATTTGAAATAAGTTTACCGATACCTTTGTTTGGATAAGCAGTATCGTTGCAGATAAGGGTAATATCTTTAACTCCCTTTGCTGCTAATGCATCTATGACAGATATAGGAGAGCCAACAGCCAAAAAACCTCCAATCATTAATGTCATGCCATCGTGTATTTTTTCAACGGCTTCGTCTACTGTTATAAATTTATTCATCGTTGTATCTTTAAATGTATTATTAATCTATGATAAATATTATATATTTATACCCAATACGTTGATTTGTATATAAATATGTCTTATATTTGCTTTTTTTCTTCGCAAAAATATATTGCAAATATATGAATTTAATTGCAAATAGTGACAATAATTTCTCATTTTTTTTATAAACAATTGAGTAAAAATGTATTTTGCTATGTTTTAGATAGCATTGAAAATAGTTTGAAAAGCCATTTTTTAAGACCAAAAATTGTTGATGAAAACAATGAAAATTGAGCAATTTTTTGGAAGATTTTTGATGATAGGGTGTCAAAATAACGAAACCCGGGTGTTACGATGTTGATGCTATACTGTCAATTCTTTTATACCCGGCTATGAAAATAAGATCGAATGATAGTATATAACGATTATGAAAGAAAAGCATGATAAAACTTTGATATATTGTAAATTAATGATTAAAATCGAAACGAAAAAAGTGTGAAGTTTGAGAAGTACGATGTAAAGTGATATTTTTACGTTATGAAATCATGTTTTGGAAATAGATGATTGCGTTCTTTTTGCAGTCGCAACAAAATAAAAAAGTGGAAAATCTGTTATTAAAAAAACTGTAATTGGTAGAAGGTTTTTCCGAAAAAGAAGAGTTTTGATGAAGGAATAAAGTGTCAGAATAGGCAGGAAAAATATCGAGAAAAGGTGTCGAAAAGTAAGCAATATTGAGAAAAATGTGATGCGAAAAAAAAAGACAAACTTTTTCTTTCTCTAAATGCTTGTAAATTATGATTTTAATATAAATGGAAAAAATAAAAAAAATTAAACTATCGAAAAAAAACGAGAAATGGTTAGGCAGATTGAATAAATCTTACTATCTTTGCAATTCATATTTCGGTTGATTTTTTAGCGAAAATCAAGAAGAAATTGATTATATATAAGTGATAATAAATACATTAAATAGAATAAATACTACTGCACTATGAAAATTAAAACCTTGAAGAATATATCATTTTTACTATTGATATGGGGTTTTTCGTCTCTTTGTTCAGCGCAACAGGAGGCTCAGTTTACGCAGTATATGTTCAATAAACTTTCGTACAATCCGGGTTATGCAGGAACATCGGGATCGATATGTATGACGGGCTTGTACAGAGATCAGTGGATGGGGCTGACTTTAGATGCACCCACTGTTGGAGGTACCGCTGGCGTAACGCCCAAAACTTTTTTATTCACATTAGATTCTCCGATTCCATTTTTGCATGGTGGAGTGGGAGCTACTATTATGGCTGACAAAGTCGGCTACACATCGTCTGTGAATATTAGTTTTGACTATGCTTATCATGTTTTTTGGGGTGCAGGGGTATTGTCTGTAGGTCTTGAGGGAGCTTTAAATAATTATACTATAGACTTTTCAGGATTAGTTCCACCCGACGGTTTAACCGGTGATCCATCGAATCCGGTATCATCTCTTGGCGATGATCCTTTGTTGAATAATGAAAAAGCGAGTGAGATGTTGACAGACGTTTCGTTGGGTTTGTTTTATCAAGTGCCGGGAAGAGCTCATGCAGGTATCGCGATAAAAAATATATTGGCTGCCAAAAGTGAAACTCTAAACTATCAAAACACTCGTTGTATATATTTGATGGGAGGGTATGAATATACTTTACCTGCTAAACCATCAATTAGAATATTGCCATCAGCATTGGTAAAAACTGCTGATTTTTCTATTTTCCAAATAGACCTTTCTTGTTTGGTAGAATATCAGCGTTTGGTATGGGGCGGTTTATCGTACCGTTACCAAGATGCGATAGCAGTGTTGGCAGGTGTAAATTGGAAGAAATTGAGATTAGGTTTGTCGTATGATTTTACTACCTCTTCGCTTGGTGGTATTTCAAAACCGGGACGTAGCAAAGGTTCTATGGAGTTATATCTTAGATTCTGCTTCGATATAGTTCTTCCACCAAAACCACCATCAAGTTATCAAAATACACGTTATTTGTTGTAGAAACGTAACTTTTAAATAAAAATCTCGTAGAATAAGAGACTTAATTGGACAAAAAGAAACTTATTATGAATATTAAAATTCTTATCAATATGAAGAAAATAGTTTTAATGCTCAGTGGACTAATGATGATGTGGAGTTGTGCCACTAGCGATCAAGGAGAACTGACTGGTGTAAGAGAACGTCAGATATTTGAAGACATAGACCTTGCAGGTATGGTGTTCATAGAACAAGGAAATTATATCATGGGTGGTGGAACTCAGGATAATGTCTACGGAGTAACTTCGCCATTGAGAACTGTTCAGATAGGTTCTTTCTTTATGGACGAAACAGAGATAACTAATAACGAGTATCGTCAATTCGTTTATTGGGTAAGAGATTCTATTGCTCGCAGATTGTTGGGCGAAGCCGGTTTGGAAGGATTCTTGATAGAAGAAGATGAGTATGGTGAACCTATAGATCCTGCTATCATCAATTGGAAAACTAAAATTGATTGGGAAAATCAAGAAGTTCGTGAAGCATTAGAACCATTGTACTATGCAGTAAAAGATAGATTCTACAACCGTAGATCTTTTGACCCTGCTAAGTTTAATTACGAATATTATTGGATAGATTATAAACAAGCTGCTCAAAAAACTGATTATTCTAATACTCAAAAACAAGAATATAAGAGCACTATGTTTGCCAACAGACCAAAAGGTTTGAACGATAGATCGCAATTTATCAAGAAAGAAGTGATAAATGTTTATCCAGATACATTGTGTTGGGTTCATGATTATGTATACAGTAGCAATGATGATTATACACAACATTATTTCTCATCTCCTGCATACGATCATTATCCGGTAGTAGGTGTTACATGGAAACAAGCAAAAGCTTTCTGTGTATGGAGATCTAACTATTTGAACAATTATTTGAGATCGGTATCTTATACAGAAATGTGTGATTTCCGTTTACCAACCGAAGCTGAATGGGAATTTGCAGCACGCGGTGGAATGTCTGATATGCCTTACCCATGGGGAGGTCCATACATCAGAAATATGAATGGTTGTTTCTTGGCTAACTACGAACCATTGCGCGGTCATTATGATGACGATGGTGGTATGAGAACTTTGATGGTTGGACACTATGCTCCTAACGATTATGGTTTGTACGATATGGCAGGCAACGTAGCTGAATGGTGTGAAGATGCTTACAACGAATCAATATATGTAGTAGGTAACAGCTTGGCATTGGCAAATTCTTACAATGCAGAAGATGATGATCCACCGGCAATGAAACGTAAAGTAATTCGTGGTGGTTCGTGGAAAGACCAAAAATACTACATCCAAGTACAAACAAGAACATACGAATTCCAAGATACTGCAAAATCTTACATAGGTTTCAGATGTGTTGATTCTTATCTAGGACGTGTTAAAGGTGATAACTTGAAAGCAGCATCTAATGTATATGCTTATTAATCTTGAAGTAAAATAAAAACATAATAAAAACAAACAAACAAAAACATTAAATTATGAGTAAACTTGATAATTTAGTACGTAGTAAGGGGTACAAAAACTTCATGGCCAAGCTTTATGGTATTGGAGCAGCCGTGGTTATTTTAGGTGCGATGTTTAAGATTATGCACTGGCCAGGTGCCGACCCTATGATTGTAGCAGGGATGAGTACAGAAGCTATTATCTTCTTGTTCTCGGCATTTGAACCATTGCACGTTGAATATGATTGGAGTTTAGTTTTCCCTGAATTGGCAGGTATGGACCATGAAGGTGCTGAATTAAATCCAGTAGAAGAAGGTGAAGAAGGAGAAGAACATCATGCAGCTGTTCCTGCAGCTTCCGGACGAAGAGGTGCTGCTATGGGTGGTAATGTTGTTATAAATGGTGTGCTTCCATCAGCAGATCCAATCTCTCAACAATTAGATAAGATGTTGGAAGATGCTAAGATAGGACCGGAATTAGTTGAAAGTTTGGCAAAGGGTATGCAAAACTTGGCAGATTCTGCAAATTCGTTGAATGGTATGGCTACTGCTGTTACTGCTTCTGATAAGTTTGTAACTAATATGGACAATGCTGCTAATGCTGTAGACGAATTGGCTGAAGCATATCGTCGTAATGCTGCTTCTATAAATAAAGATTCTGAAACATCTGATGCTTATCTATATAGCTTGAAAGATGCTACAGATGCTGTTGCTTCGTTGTCTAATATTTACAAAGAAACTGCTCAAACATTGTCTAAAGGTGATGTTTCTTATGTTGAAGAATTGAAGAAGATGGCTTCAAGTTTGTCATCTATCAATGCAATGTATGAAATCCAATTGCAAAATTCTACAACTCAGTTAGAAGCTACAAAACAAGTACAAGATAAGATTCAAAATATGGTGGTTAACTTTGCTAACTCTGCTGATGATGTATTGAAATACAAAGAACAAGTTGATGCATTATCAAGAAAAGTTGCTGAACTTAATAAAGTATACGGTAACATGTTGGCAGCAATGCAAACACGCATTTAATTAGTAAAAGAAAGAAATCATTATATTTAACGAATAAATAATAATAAGGGATAGAATATGGGTGCAACGAATTGTCCGGAGACCCCCCGGCAGAAAATGATTGGGATGATGTACTTGGTATATTTGGCACTTTTGGCGCTGAATGTGTCTGCAATGCTTTTGAATAGTTTTATCACAGTATCCGATACAATGGATAAATCTAATTTGGCTGTGTTGCAAAAAGTGGAAGATACCTACACTAAATTTCAAAATTTTGCGGCTACAAATCCTGAAAAAGCCGGTGATTACTATCAGAAAGCATTGCAAGTAAAAAAGCTTTCTGAAGAATTGAGAAATTATATTGATAGTATAAAATTCGATTTTATAGGTCAATTGGAAAAGGTAGCCGAATATCATGATACTGCAACAGGAGAGAAAATAAAAGTAGAATTTATAGGACCAGATGGAATAGTAGAGATTGCGAAGGTTAGAGATGTTGTTAATGCGGTAGGTGTTGGTTTTATGCAGCAGTTGAGTGCTGATGCTGCAGCCCAAAATCACTTTTTGGGAAGTGGAGATTTTAATGTAGAAAATGAAGAATTGCGTTCTGTTCAATTGCGTAAACATATCGAAAAATATAAAAGTGATGTAAGAACTCTTTTGAACGACCCAAATTTGAAGTTGCCCGGATTGGAAGTAGAGGGTGAAAACTTCACTTTGAATTCTCACGGAAAAGCTGCTAAAGGTTATTGGGAACGTCATATGTTTGAAAGTAATATTCCTGTAGCTGACGTTGTATTGTTGACACGTTTGACTACTGATATTATGAACTGTGAATTCGATTTGGCTAATTTCTTGTATAAATCGGTAAATGCCGACGACTTCAAATTTGACCAAGTAAGAGCTCGTGTTATACCTAAAGCAACTACTGTGATGCAAGGTGATAACTATGAAGCTGATATCTTGGTGGCTGCTTACGATTCTAAAGCTGAATTAAGAGCTAAGATTAACGGAAAAGAAATCGTAGGAAGTGCTGCGGATAGCGGTTCTGTTCATTGGGTAGTAGGAACAGGTGCTTTGGGAGTACAAAAATATTCCGGAGAAATCTACGTTAAGAAAGAAAGTGGCGATGTAGCATATCCTTTCAGCGGAGAATATTTTGTAACAATGCCAAATGCCGTTGTTTCTTTGACCAATATGAACGTAATATATGCTGGTATTGATAACCCATTTTCGGTATCTGTTCCGGGTGTAAACAATAAAGATGTATTTGTAACAACAAATCAAGGAACAATACGTCCTGATCCGGAAGATAAAGGTGGCGGAAGCTATATAATCAATGTAACTAAAGTAGCTCCTATTACAATGACAGTAGAGGCTAACATTGATGGGAAGAGAAAGAAGATGGGAGAATTTAAATATCGTTGTAAGAGTATACCAACTCCAATCTTGAAGTTTGGTAAGAACGAAGGAAACTGTGCTATGAAGCCGGAAGAATTGAAAGCGATAGGTGGTTTCAAAGTTGCTATGAAAGACTTTGAATTTAAAATCCCTGCTTTGAAAGTAACATCGTTCTCGTTCAATATTCAAGGAAGTGGTAAGTCGGATATACAAGCACGCAATACAGACCGTTTCGACCCTGAAATGCGCAGCATGATAGAAAAAGCTCGTCGTGGTCAAAAGGTTTATATCGACGATGTTAAAGTAAAAACTCCAGACGGAAGAGTTCATACTTTGAATGCAACGGTAAAAATGCAATAACGGAGAAGTTTAATATAGGTTCAAAAAACCTGCAAAAAATAGATTAAGATGAAAAAAATAGCGTTTTGTTTAGGACTATTCATTTTTTCGGCAATGAGTTACTCGCTATCTGCTCAAAACATAGTAGAAGCTGAAGAAAATGAAAACAATTTTGATGGTTTCTATGTGAAGCATTTGTCTTCCGAAAAGAGAGCTATTCCATTTGCTCCTGTTCGTGAATCTGATATTGTTTGGAAAACATGTATATGGCGTACCATTGACATGCGTGAGAAATTTAATCAGTTTTTCTATTTCCCAACACAACCGGAAACTGCAGGCAATACTCAGCAACGTAAAAATTTGTTCTATACAATATGGGATGCTTTGGAAAGTGGTCAGATAGAAGCCTATGAACCGGATGATGATGAATTCAAAAGACCTCCACTTGATTTCGAAGCATTGAAAGCTAAGTATTTCAGAATAGATACATCCGGATATACCGATGAAGATGAAGATGGTAACGAAATTTGGGTAACTACTTACGTTGAAAGAAAGTTGGAAGCTCAAAATGTATATCAAGTTAAATTGAAAGAATATTGGTATATCAATAAACAAGATACACGTCAAAACGTAAGAATTGTAGGGTTGGCTTTCGTATACAATGAATGTCGTGATAGAGATGGAGAAATGGAGTGTAACCCTATAACTCTTTTCTGGATTCCAATGAACGATATGAGAGTGCGTAATGTGTTGGTAAAACATGATGCTTATGACGAATTTAACCAAGCTTCTCCTCGTTCGTATGATGATATCTTTATTCAACGTTATTTTGAAAGTTTCATAACTAGAGAAACCAACGATTACAATAGATCTATATCTGATTATTTGACAGGTGAAGATGCATTAATTGAATCTGAAAATATAGAAGAAAGAATATTCAATATAGAATTGGATATGTGGGAATACTAGACTAAAATTATTAGAATATAAAAACTGCCTTTATTTTCCAAAGGCAGTTTTTTCTGTATTATATGGGAAAGAAAAAACTATACATATTATCCTTTTTATTATTTTGGTCTGTTACAATTATTGCTCAGAACGATTATAGTGTAGGGCAATTCTATGATCAATCGTTGACAAAAGAACGGAAAGTTTTGTCTAGAGAACCTGTAAGAGGTGATGATGTTATCTGGGAAGCTAAGATTTGGAGAATGATTGATTTTAGGGAGCGTTTCAATCAATTTTTTTATTATCCTTACGAAAAGGAGGGTATTGAAGATCGTAAGAATTTAGTTTATACAGTTTGGGATGCTATATTGAATAATGAGATAACAGTGTTTGAAGACGATGAGTTTAAAATTCCCATAGATAACGAATTGATAAAAAAGCGGTATACCAAAATTGATACTTTGTGGTTGGAGATTGAAGACGACGAAGGTACTGTAGATTACCAAGCGGTGATTGTTCCCAAAGAGTTTAGTTCGGAGAATATATACCAACTTGTATTGAAAGAGGTATGGTATCTGGATAAAGAGATATCTGCTGTTTCGGTGCAAATATTGGGTATAGCTTTTGTAATGCAAGATCTTAGGGCCGATGAAGAAGGCGAAATGGAGCTACGAGGTTCTGTAACTTTGTTTTGGGTGCCATTGATGTCGGATAATGTGAAGAATCTATTGGCTAATAGTTTTGTATATAGAGATTATAATTTGGCTAATATGCCATCGTGGGAGGAGATATTCTATACCAGATATTTTAATAGTTTTATAATCAGAGAGGATAATATATATAATAGGTATATCAAAGACTATTATGAGGGTGCTGACGCTCTGAAAGAGGCAGAGCGTATCGAAAGTGCTTTGTTTCATTTTGAAATAGACTTGTGGGAGTATTAAAATCCGACTACTCATCTGTTGGTTTAGACTGCTTAAATTGAAAAGTAGTCTGAAATAATCTATACTTTTTGTTATAAATGTTTTTTAATTACGATATTAGGTGGCATAATTAAAAAAAAGTCGTATCTTTGTATCGTTTAGGTATATCGCTAAAAGCGGTTAATTGTCTTATTGGAAGGATATTATAATGTATACATATAAATAAAGAGATGAAAAAATCAGTAGCAATACTTACAGGAGGTGGTCCTGCTCCCGGAATGAATACAGTTATAGCCAGTGTTGCAAAAACTTTTTTGCGTGATGGTTATAGAGTTATAGGACTACATGGTGGATATTCTAGTTTGTTTACAGAAACACCACGAATGCTTGAGATAGATTTTCTTATGGCTGACGATATTTTCAATAAAGGTGGTTCTATGTTGAAAATGAGTAGATTTAAACCATCTGATGAAGATTTTGAAAAGCGTTTCAATCTTAGCTTGTTCCAAGATAACGATATAAAATTGCTTGTTACTGTAGGTGGTGATGATACTGCCAGCACAGCAAATAGAATATCGGCTTTTTTGGCTAAAAAGAACTATCCTATATCTAATATACACGTTCCTAAAACTATCGACAATGACTTACCATTGCCAAATGCAAGTCCTACATTCGGATATAATTCGGCAAAAGCACAAGGTACTGTTATAGGAACAGCAGTAATGGAAGATGCTCGTACTAGCGAAAACTGGTTTGTAGTTAGTGCTATGGGACGTAGTGCAGGACACTTGGCATTGGGTATTGCCGGTGCTTGTCATTATCCAATGGTGATAATACCTGAGTTTTTCAATAAAACTACAATCACTTTAGATAAGATTATACGCTTGGTGATTTCTTCTATTATCAAACGTAAGATAATGGGTATCAACTATGGTGCTGCTATGATCAGCGAAGGTGTATTCCACTCGTTGAGCGACGAAGAACTAGTAAAAACAGGTGTAAACTTCAGCTACGACGATCACGGACATCCTGAACTTGGAAAAGTTAGCAAGGCTCATATCTTCAACAATATGTTGGAAGAAATGATTAAAAAGTTAAATATTAAGGTAAAAAGTCGTCCTGTAGAAATAGGTTACGAAATACGTTGCCACACACCGATAGCTTACGACCTTACATATTGTTCGTTGCTAGGTATGGGTGTATACAAATTGTTCAAAGAAGGACATACCGGATGTATGGTTTATGTAGACCATATCGGTAATATTTCTCCATTGTTCTTGAAAGATATCCAAGACCCAACAACAGGAAAAATACCACCACGTTTGGTAAACATTAATACAAATAAAGTTCAATCGTATATCGAAGATATAATGGATTACCTTACTCCGGCCGATTATGAAATGGCTAAACAATATGTAGAAAATCCTGAAGAATTCGATTTTATGAAGATACTAAATTGGTAATAAAATTACGGAAACATGCCTTGTCATGTCGAGGTATAAAAAGCCTATTCAGCTATGCAAATAGTTGGGTAGGCTTTTCTTTTTGTATGTGCTTCTATGTTTTTTTTTGAATATTCTGAGAAATAACTTTTTATATTCCGCAAAAATATGTATATTTGCATATTGCAATATAAAGTATAATTGAATGTAATGGTTTGTTGCACAGTGTTTTTTGTATTGCGAAGATATATATATAATGATAAAAACGAATAAAGAACAGATAAAATTATGGATTTTAACTTGTCAAAAACAGAAAACCTTTTTTTGCAAATGATACGCGAATTTGCGGAAAAAGAAGTAAAACCTTTAGCTGCTGAAATTGATGAGCAAGAACGCTTTCCAATAGAAACAGTTGAAAAAATGGGTAAAATAGGTTTGATGGGTATCCCAATCCCAACCCAATATGGCGGAGCAGGTGGTACAAATATGATGTACGGTATGGCCGTTGAAGAGTTATCTCGTGTATGTGGAACAACTGGTGTTGTGCTTTCGGCACACACTTCTTTATGTGCTGCTCCTATATTGGAAAATGGTACTGAAGAACAAAAAATGAAGTACTTACCTAAATTGGCTTCAGGAGAATGGATTGGTGCTTTTGGGCTAACTGAACCTAATGCAGGTACTGATGCTGCCGGTCAACAAACAACTGCAGTGTTAGACGGAGAAGAATGGGTGTTGAATGGTAGCAAAATATTTATCACCAATGGTGGTTATGCTCACGTTTATATCATTATCGCTATGACTGATAAATCTTTAGGAACAAAAGGTATATCTGCTTTTATAGTTGAAAAAGGTACTCCGGGTTTCTCTATTGGTAAGAAAGAAATGAAGATGGGTATCCGTGGATCGGCAACTACAGAACTTATATTCGAAAATTGTCGTATTCCTAAAGATAACTTGTTAGGTAAAATAGGTGGTGGTTTCGGAATAGCTATGAAAACATTAGACGGTGGTCGTATAGGTATTGCTGCTCAAGCATTGGGTATTGCTCAAGGTGCTATGGACGAAACAGTAAAATACACCAGAGAACGTAAACAATTTGGACGCAGTATTTCTCAATTCCAAAATACTCAATTCCAAATGGCCGACCTTGAAACAAAAGTACAAGCAGCTAGATTGTTGGTTCGCAGTGCTCATTATAAAAAAGACAATGGTATTCCTTACTCTGTAGATGCTGCTATGGCTAAATTATTCTGTGCCGAAACAGCTATGGAAGTAACAACTAAAGCTGTTCAATTCCACGGCGGATACGGATATACTAGAGAATATCCTGTTGAAAGAATGATGAGAGATGCTAAAATTACTGAAATATACGAAGGTACATCTGAAGTACAACGTATGGTAATAGCTGGTAAATTATTTAAAAAATAGTGATTTCTAGATAAAACTATTGTTAGATTAAACAAGAATAGAAATCGCATATTTGGTTATAACAGAGTTTGAATACAAAGAAAATCTTTTTTTTGACAAGCTCAAATTTATTAGGACAAGATGAAAATAGTAGTTTGTATAAAACAAGTACCAGATACAACAGAGGTGAAAATTAACCCTCAAACCGGTACATTAATACGCGAAGGCGTTCCTAGCATTATGAACCCAGATGATAAAGGTGGGTTGGAACTTGCTCTTCAATTGAAAGATAAATACAATGCACACGTGACCGTTATAACAATGGGTTTACCTCAAGCTGAAGATATTCTTCGCGAAGCTTTGGCTATGGGAGTAGATAGAGCTATATTGCTTACCGACCGCAAATTGGGTGGTGCCGATACTTTAGCTACATCAAACGCATTGGCAGGTGCATTAAGAAATATCGAACATGATTTGATTATCACAGGTCGTCAAGCTATAGATGGTGACACTGCACAAGTAGGTCCTCAAATAGCAGAACACCTTGATTTGCCTCAAGTATCGTATTTGGAAAGCATGGAATACGATGGCAACAAAACATTCACTATCCGCAAACAAACAGAAGAAGGCTACCAAATTTTGGAAGTAGATGCTCCTTGTTTGGTAACTGTTTTGGCTCCTGCTTTCAAAGCTCGTTATATGAACGTTAATGGTATCGTTAACGCTTACAACCGCGAAGTTGAAGTATGGGGTGCCGATAAGATAGATGTTGCCGACGAAAAAATAGGTAAAGCTGGCTCTCCAACAAGTGTGGCTAAAGCTTTCCCAAAAAGCTTGAAACCTGCCGGAGAACAATACGAAGTAGATGCTGAACAAGCTGTTGGCATTATCGTAAGCAAATTGAAAGAAAAATTTATTATCTAACCAACAAAATATATTGATAAGAAAGATGGATACTACACAATATAAAGATGTTTACGTTTTTTGTGAACAACGTGAAGGAGCTGTACAAAGCGTAGCTGTAGAGTTGTTGGGAAAAGCAAGAGAACTTGCTGATACTTTGAACGAAAAAGTAGTTGCTATACTACTTGGTAAAAACATTACCGACAAGGCTCAAAGCCTTATAGCTGCCGGTGCCGACAAAGTGTTGGTTGTGGATAATGATTTGTTGAAAGACTATACAACCGAACCTTATACTCAAGCTATAACCCAAATAATTAACGAACAAAAACCAAGCATTTTGATGATTGGTGCTACAACTATAGGTCGCGATTTGGGTCCTCGTTTGTCTGCTAGAGTTTGTACCGGTCTTACAGCCGACTGTACTAAATTGGAAATAGGCGAAAACCGAGAGTTGCTTATGACTCGTCCTGCATTTGGTGGTAACTTGATGGCTACAATCGTTTGTAAAGATCATCGTCCTCAAATGAGTACTGTACGTCCGGGCGTTATGAAGAAAATGACTGCCGATAACAGCAGACAAGGTGAAATAGTTGAATATCCTATCAACTTCAACCAAGAAAAAATAGCTCGCGTAAGACTTGTTAAAACAGTAAAAGAAGACAAGGGATTGGTTGATATCTCTGAAGCTAAGATATTGGTATCTGGTGGTAGAGGTATGGGAACTAAAGAAGGTTTCGAAAAACTTGAAGAACTTGCAGGTGTTCTTAACGCTCAAGTATCGTCGTCGAGAGCATGTGTTGATGCAGGTGTTATCGATCATAGCCGTCAAGTTGGTCAAACAGGTAAAACTGTACGTCCTGATCTTTACATCGCTTGCGGTATATCGGGTGCTATCCAACACTTGGCAGGTATGGAAGAAAGTGAATTTATTGTTGCTATAAACAAAGATAAATTCGCTCCTATATTCAACGTTGCCGACGTAGGAATAGTAGGCGATGCAAACAAAATAATTCCTATGCTTACAGAACGCCTTAAAGGTATGATGGAATAAGGAATATATACATTGAATTGAAAGAACAAATGGCAAATCCATTGTAAAGGGCATATTGCTCGAGAATGGTAGAGCCGTTTGTTCTTTTTTTTGTATCTGTCCGCTATCTGTATTGAAATAGTGTAAGGACGTTTTTTTTGCGGGCAATTTCTAAAAAATGCTTTGCATAATTTGATTAAATTATTCCTAAGTTTTTTTGAATGAGTATAGTAGATTATGTTATCCTAAACGAAATAGAAAGATTGCCGGAAAAACCTAATGTTTTATGGAACCTATAATTTTTATAAGTTGACTATATAATATACCAAAACAAATTATCCTATATATGTTACGCGGGTAACATATATAGGATAATTTGATAACTAATATTAGATAATCTGCTAACTAATACTAGTTGCGCACCACCTTGCGAACAGCCACACCTTCCGCAGTGGTTATACGCATAGTATAATATCCTTTGGTTAGTTTGGAAAGGTCTATTATATGTGCGTTTTCGTATACTGCCACTGTTCTACCCACGGCATCCATAACTTCTACCTTATTTATATCCGTGCGGTTGAAAGTTATAGTACCGCTTGTTGGGTTAGGATAGAATGTAAGCAACTCTAGTTTTCCCGATGTTTCTATACCAATATTTCTTTCAAAGCTTGCTATATAAGTAGCATCTTCGGTAACGGTGATAGTACGAGGATTATCGGTATTGCCATCGTTCCAACCTATAAAGTGATAACCATCTATTGGAATAGCTGCTATGGTTACCTGTGAACCAGCTTCATATGTACCAGTACCTACAACTGTACCCATACTATTGTTAGCCGACATAACAGTGATAGTATATGTTTCTACTTGACTATCTTGAGCAAAGTTTGCTATATAAGTAGCATCTCCGGTAACGGTTATAGTACGAGGATTATCGGTATTGCCATCGTTCCAGCTTGCAAAATGGTATCCACTAATGGGTGTAGCAGAAATTGTTATTTGAGCCCCTGCTTCGTATGTACCACCTCCCGACACTGTACCCATACTATTGTTAGCC
>JAFZDP010000013.1 GCA_017561155.1 Bacteroidales bacterium
AAATTCTTATTCTTTATTAAAGTAAACCAAAAACAGTCGTAATAGTGAATAATGTAAACTATAAATAGTCAAGAGTTATTAACCAGTCAACTTAAATCAGTCTAAAGACACAAATGTGACAACCTAAATCAGCAAATCACAGGATAAGGGGAATGAAAAATAAAACTACCACACTTAGGGGTCGTAAGTATGGCAGTTAGGGGTCGTAACTCCCATAGTTTTGGTGGCTAAGTATGGGAGTTTTAAGTGCTAAACCGCATGCTTATGAATAATTCAACTTTAGCATTTAGCATTTGGCTTTTAGCTGTTAGCTTTTTAATATTATTGCGTAAGCTAAGCCAACAGCCAATGGCTAAAAGCTAAAGCTCAGTAAATATAAATGCTGATTGTAATTTTGGTAAAGGGTAAGTATATACCTTCTTAAACTTTGCATTATTCCAATCGTACACGAGGATCGAGTATGCCGTATAGTATATCCACCAATATGTTTATCACTACAAGTATTACACAGATGAACAATATGGCTCCCATTACTACGGGGAAGTCGTATTTTTCCAATCCGTCTACTATCACTATTCCCATGCCTTTCCAGTCGAATACATATTCTACAAACACTGCACCTGCCATAAGTCCTGCCAGCCAGCCCGATGCCGATGTTACTATTGGGTTTAGTGCATTTTGCAAAGCATGGTGCCATATTATCTTTATTTTTCCCAGTCCTTTGGCTTTGGCTGTACGTATATAGTCTTGCGATAGCACTTCAAGCATAGAGTTCTTTGTCAGTTCTATGATTACTGCCAATGGGCGTATGCCAAGTGTGAGAGCAGGGAGAATAAGATTTTTAAGGTCGAGATATTCGCCTGTTCCATAGTCGTCGACGGTGAAAAGGTTGCCAAACATATTGAGTCCTGTGTATTCGGCCAGCACGTATGCAAAGAACCAAGCTATGAGTATGGCTGCGAAAAACGATGGCAACGACATACCCACTACCGAAAGGAAGAACGCCAATTTGTCGAAAATACTATCTTTGTATAATGCAGAGAATATTCCGATGGTAATGCCTACTACAAGAGCAAATGTCATGGCTACTATAGCAAGCAGTGCCGTTTTTGGAAAAGCTTCGCTAAGTATTTCAGACACTTGTCGTTTACTTTGATACGACCGTCGAAGATAAGGATATTTGAGAACGACAGATTTTTCGCCTATACTTACCAAACTGCAATATGGTGCATACTTCGAATCGTCGAGATACCAGTAGCTTTCGTTGTCGCTGTTGTTGTGGAAAGATATTGGCGACAGGTCGTTCAGATAGTTGAAAAATTGCAGATACATAGGTTTGTCGCGTCCCAAATCGCGATTTATTATCTTCACACTTTCTTCGTCGGCACGCTGTCCAAGCATCATTCTTGCAGGGTCGCCGGGTAGGATGTTGAATAAAAAGAATACCAACACCACTACGCCCAGCATTACAAGCAGGCCATAAAGTATGCGTTTTCGTATGTATCTGAACATTGTTTTTATTTAATATTGTTGATAAGGGCTACTAATTTGCTTACCTCTTCGGCATTTGTTTCAGAATGGCATTTGTTGGATTTGTCCAAGTATTGTTCTGCATCTTCTTCTTTCCATTCTCCTATATTGTGTTTGCACGAAGAATGCACTTCGCCTACACCTGTTGTTTGTATTATTTCCAAAACGTTATTAGTATTTACTCCACTACCTGCCATTATTTTTATTCTTCCGGAGGCTTGTTGTACTAAGTCTTTCAAAAGACTCATACCTTCGAATGCAGTATTTTTCCAACCTGAAGTAAGTATGCGTGTACAGCCACATTCTATAACGTCTTCAAGAGCTTGCATAGGGTTACTGCAAATATCAAAAGCACGATGGAATGTAATTTCCATGTTGCCGGCACGACGTACTATTTCTTTTGTTTTCTCTTTGTCTACATTTCCGTTGTTATCCAAAAAACCTACTACTACACCGCTGGCACCAAGTTGTTTGCATAGTTCCACTTCTTGGCATATTGTTTCAAATTCCAACTCGTTGTAAGTAAAGTCGCCTGTTCTGGGACGTATAAGTACATAGGTGCGTAATCCTAATTTATTGGCACAATAATCTATGGTAGCATACGACGGAGTAGTACCTCCTTCGTTAAGGTTTTGGCATAGTTCTACACGTGTTGCACCGCCTTGCTTGGCATTGTAGGCCGATTGTATCGAGTTTACACAGATTTCTAAATCCATATTCATTATATAATTACTTTATTTTTAATCGTTTCTTTTGACTTTGCAAAGATAGTAACTTTTTTTTATTTACACAAGAAAAGCGGTCGTTAAATTATTATTTACTACAAAAATATTATGTTGTTTTGAACAAAATATCTTTCGGTTCGTTATTATAGCGTGTGCTTACTATTTCAAAGATGTATTTTTGGGGTGCTTTCTCTCGGGTAGGGGAAGCACTCTTTTTTTAATCCTCCACTACAAAATAATTTTTTCTTGTTGTTGAACAACTCCTGTACCTATGTGTTATTATAGGTGTGCTTACTATTTCAAAGATGTATTTTTGGGGTGCTTTCTCTCGGGTAGGGGAAGCACTCTTTTTTTATTCCTCCACTGCAAAATAATTTTTTCTTGTTGTTGAACAACTCCTGTACCTATGCGTTATTATAGGTGTGCTTACTATTTCAAAGATGTATTTTTGGGGTGCTTTCTCTCGGGTAG
>JAFZDP010000014.1 GCA_017561155.1 Bacteroidales bacterium
GGCCGGTGATGTATTTTTGATAAGGCAACTTCTAAAAATTGCTTTGCAAGTGATTTGTGGAATTTTGCTAGAAAGATTTCTACTTTCTTTTGATTGAGCATAGCGGGCTATGCGATTGAAAAAGAAATAGAAAGATTTCGGTAAAAAACGCAAAGCACGCAAAAGTTTCAAAGAACAGTCTTTTGTTTATCCGAAACGTGGAATTTTTAGTAGTTGCCATAAATAATTTCTAAGGTTTACAGATGTGCGAATGCAGATGTTTGTGTAACGGAAAATTTGTGTGCGGCATTAAATATTTTGTATCAGATTGTTAGATTGACGATGGGAGACTGTGGATGTTTTTACTCATTGTATGTCGAAAAAAAAATGTAATTTTGCAAACCGAAAACGGCAACTATTCTATCGTCGGTTGTGAGAGCAATCGGAGGAAAGTCCGGGCAACACAGAGCCGCCATACTTCCTAACGGGAAGGTGCTTCTTGAATAAAGAGGTAACAGAAAGTGCCACAGAAAATAACCGCTGTTTTTTGATAAACAGTAAGGGTGAAAATGTGAGGTAAGAGCTCACACCAAGTAGTAGTGATACGCCTTGGGGGTAAACCTTATGGGTTGAAAGACCAAATATACCGGCAGTTAAGGACCGGCTCGTCCGTTGTCGGGGGGTAGGTTGATTGAGACTTTTGGTGACAAAAGCCCTAGATAAATGATAGAACTTTTTCTTTCTACAAGAAAAAGACAGAACCCGGCTTATAGGTTGTCGTTTTTTTTATCGATAATAATTTTTTTCTATATAGACTAAATAAAATATATTTGCGTTATCTATACCGTGTAAAAAAAATGATATAAGGGACGCATATTTATATTGTAGCATGAATTTTAAAAGGACAAATACGATAATACTTGCAGTGGTAGTACTTTTGATGGTTTGTGGTTGCTCTCAGCCAAAGTCCATTACAAAGTGCTACGATTTGTTTTTGACCTACGATATGTATCCTTCCAAAGAAACACTTGTTCCTATAGAAAAAGGATTTAGGAACACGGTGAAAAAGACCAAGACAGATGTTGTTTATGAACAAGGCTTTTGTGCCGAATATGGTATTACCCTGGCTTTGCTTGGAAAATATAAAGACGCTTTTGTTTGGTTCGACAAAGAGATAACCGATTATCCCGTGTCTAAAGATTATATTGCCACAATGAAAATGCAGATGATACCGGATAGCGTGTTGCAAACATTGGAGAACGACAAAAAAATACGCATAGAAAAAGAAAAAGCTGCTTTGGAAGCCAAACTGGCAAAGGAAGCTGAAGCTCAGGAAAAACTGCGTAAAAAAGCAGAACAAGATTCGCTACGAGAAGCTAAACAGTTGGAAAAACAACGATTGTTGGAAGAAAAACAAGCCGCAAAAGATTCGATACGATTGGAGAAAGAAAAAGCCATAAAAGAAAAAGAACGAGCCCAAAAAGAAGAAGAAAAACAGGCGAAAGAACGCTTGAAAGCTGAGAAAGAACTTGAAAAAGAAAACGAACGTAAAGAAAACGATAAGATAAAGGCTGAGAAAAAAGCAGAAAAGGAAGCCCAAAAAGCTGCCAAACGTGCAGAAAAAGAGTTGGAAAAAGCTGAAAAGAAAGCAAAGAAAGAAGCCAAACAAAAAGAACGGGCAGAAATAAAAGCAGAGGTAAAGGCCTATAAAGAAGAAGAGCAAAAAGAGATAGACCAAATAAAGGCAGAAATAAAAGCCGAAAAGGAAGCAGAACGAAAAGCAAAGAAAGAGGCTAAGGGTAAAAAGTAATGACAGTATAATGAAAATACAAACACATATATATAGATGTATAGTTTACGGTATAGCGTTAATTTGTGTGGTTGGCTGTAAGGTGGAATCTAAATTGTCGAGATACAAAGATATCTACACCGAAAAGCCTGCTACAGTCTATATTGCGCCGACAATAGACCAGTCGGAACGACCAGACAAAAAGCTGACCGATCGTAGCTACAACAATCAGTTGGATGTAGCATATCATTATATGCCACAATCGTTGCGCAGACCATTTGTAAGCAAAGGATATTATGTGTTGCCCCCATTGGTGTCTGGCGAAATAGCAAAAATAGATAGCTTGGGCGAGTGTAATATAAACGATACATTGACGTTGAAACGTTTTGCCGACAAGTATGGCGTCGATGCTGTATTGTTTACATTTATATACAAATGGGAGCAACGTGGTAATGGCTGGTATGTATATATGGAATATTATTTGAAATCTACAAGAACTTACAGCACCTTGCTAAATGCAAAAATAAAAGCAGGCAAGCATATTCCGCTAAGCTTTAGAGGCGAACCAACACTGACGGCACGCGATGCCAAGTTTACAGAGAATTTGAATTTGGACAAGCCTACATCGCAACGTGCATTGCTGCTCGATTTGGTGAACAACTATGTGCTTAGAGATTTGCCTTGGGCGAATAATACCAAGGATTTTGAAAAAGATATCAACGAAAATGCTCGTTTTGAGTGTATGGAATACTTCTGCGATTTGACAGGTGTAGAGGAATATAGACCTATGAGCATCGAAGAGTTTGATCAAGATTGTTTCTTGCTTGATAACGACGAACGATAGAAACTTTTCTGATAGTAATATTGTTTTCTTTGAAATCGAAATGGTTTAAAATTTGATTCGAGATATCAATATATATTATAAAAAACGTACTATATGGAAAATACACAATTACAACAATATATAGACAATACTTTTGATGCACAAAAAGCCTTCTTTTTGTCGGGGAAAACAAAGCATAAGGATTTCAAACTTTTTTATTTGAAAAAACTCTATGCCGAGTTGGAAAAGCAAGAAAAAGCTATAACAGAAGCATTGTTTTCCGATTTGCACAAATCGGAATTCGAAGCATATATAACAGAGGTGGGTTTGGTGAAATCGGAGATAAGACACCAAATGAAATTGGTTAGAAAATATTCGAAACCTCAGTGCGTAAAATCTTCGTTATTCGTTCTTAATGCTAAATCGGCTATACACTACGAGCCTGATGGCCTTACCTTGATTGTGTCGCCATGGAACTACCCATTCCATTTGGCCATGATGCCACTTGTAGGGGCTGTTGCTGCGGGCAATTGTGTAGTACTAAAGTTGTCGCCGCTATCTCCATCGATCAATGTCGTTATAACAAAGATAATAAAGACAGTGTTTGAGCCGGAGCATGTCGCCGTTTTTGACGGACATAGAGATGTAAACGAATATTTGTTTTCAAAACCATTCGACCATATATTTTTGACCGGCAGTCCCGAACTGGGAAAGGTGGCAATGAAAGCAGCCGCCAACAATTTGGCAAAAGTTACACTAGAGTTGGGCGGAAAAAGTCCTTGTGTGATTGATAAAACGGCAGATATCGAGATGGCAGCAAAAAGAGTAGCCTTTGGAAAAATAATTAATTCCGGACAAACTTGTATTGCTCCCGACTATATTTTTGTACATAAAGATGTTAAGCAGAAATTTATATCTTTATTCGAAGAAAATATAAATAGATTCTATGGTGGAAAAATAGAAGAAACGGAAGAATATCCTCGTATAATATCCGATAAGGCCATGCAGCGTTTGGTAGGCTTGCTTGAATGCGGAAAGGTGGTGTATGGTGGAACTTACGATTTGAAAACTCGTTTCTTTCATCCAACCCTAATAGAGGATGTGTCAATGGATTCTGAACTTATGCAAAAAGAAATATTTGGTCCTATATTTCCGCTACATACTTTCGACGATATTGACGAGGTTATAAAGTTTATAACCTCACGTCCCAAACCTTTGGCGTTGTATTATTTCAGTTCAAATAAAGAAAATATAAAAAAGATGATGAACAATACATCATCGGGCGGCGCATGTATAAATGATACTTTGATGCATATAGTTAATCCGAACCTTCCTTTTGGCGGAGTGCAAAATAGTGGTATAGGAAACTATCATGGCCGCTTTTCGTACGAAACATTTTCGCATAAAAAAGCAGTACTTAACACATCTACAAAGGTCGATTTCTTTGTAAAATATCCTCCGTTTGGAGTAGAGCGAATAAAGTGGATAAAAAAGATATTTTAGGCATAATAAAAGAAAAAAGAAATACGCAACTATCAAAAATACATGATGTTAAGAAGTTGTTCACATTTTATTTTGAATTAATATAGAAAATAAAGTTGTGAAGAATAAAAAAAAAACGTACTTTTGTGGTTTAATAGAATATAAAATAAAATACAATAATATAATGGAAAACAATAAGTTATTCTCTGAATTTCCTCCTGTTTCTACTGAAAAATGGGAAGAAGTTATCAATAAAGACCTTAAGGGTGCTGACTATGATAAAAAATTAGTATGGAAAACTATAGAAGGATTTTCAGTAAAGCCTTATTATAGAGCAGAAGATTTAGAAAATCTTACTTATTTGAATACTAATCCAAATGAATTTCCTTATGTAAGAGGAAAACAATCGAAATCTAATGTATGGGATGTACGTCAAGACATAGCAGTAAAAGATCCTGCAGAAGCTAACCGTATTGCAGTAGATGCAGTTAAACGTGGTGCTACAGCTTTGGGACTTTGTGTACGCGAAATAACTACTGCTCAACAAATGGAAACTTTGTTGAATGGTATCGACTTGACTAAAGTTAGAATTAACTTTACATGCTCTAAATCATATTTGCCTACTTTGAAACTTTTGGTTGAAGTAGCTAAAAAACAAAACGTAGATACTAAAGAAATAGCAGGTAGCATAGACTTTGACATATTCAACTATGCTTTGAAACATGGTGAATTCTACCAAAGCGAAGATGCTAACTATGCAGAAGCAATTGAAGTAATCAACTATATAGATGCTGAATTGCCAAAATTTAGAGCTCTTACAGTTAATGGTCGTATGTTCCACAATGCAGGTTCAAGTATAGTTCAAGAATTAGGTTATACTTTGGCTGCTGCAAACGATTTGATGGCAAACTTGACAGAAAGAGGTTGCAAAGTAGAAAGTGTTGCATCTAATATGCAATTTGCTTTTGCAATAGGTTCGAACTATTTTATGGAAATGGCAAAAATACGTGCTGCACGTTTGTTGTGGTCTAAGATAGTAGAACAATATGAACCTAAATGTTCTTGTGCTTACAATGTTTACATCCATGCAACATCTTCAACTTGGAACAAATCTGTTTATGATGCATATGTAAATATGTTGCGTACTACAACAGAAACTATGTCGGCTGCTATAGCAGGTGCTGATTCTATTTCAGTAGCTCCTTTCGACGTAGCTTACAAACAAGCTGATGATTTCTCTATGCGTATAGCTCGCAATCAACAAATATTGTTGAAAGAAGAATCTTATTTGGACAAAATAGTTGACCCTGCTGCAGGTTCTTACTATATCGAAAATTTGACAAACTCTATAGCTCAATATGCTTGGGATAATTTCTTGGCTGTTGAAGAAAAAGGTGGTTTCGCAAAAGCTATCCGTGCAGGATATGTACAAGACGAAATAGAAAAAATGGCTCAACAACGCGACCAAGATATAGCAACTCGTAAAACTGTTATCTTAGGAACAAACCAATATCCTAACTTGGCAGAAAATATGAGCGATAAAATACAACCAAAAGAATGTTGTTGCTGCGGAAACAAAGGAACAGAAGTTAAAGTATTGAAAGCATATCGTGGTGCTCAAGCTTTCGAAGAATTACGTTTAGCTACTGAAAAAGCTGCTGAAAAACCAAAAGTTTTCTTGTTGACATATGGTAATTTGGCTATGCGTAAAGCACGTTCAGGTTTCGCTACAAATTTCTTTGGCGTAGCAGGATACGAAATTATAGACAATGTTGGTTTCGCAACAGCTGCTGAAGGTGTTGAAGCTGCATTGGCTGCAAAAGCTGATATCGTAGTAATGTGTTCGTCGGATGATGAATATGCAGAAATCGTTAACGATGTATGCAACGGATTGAAAGGTAAAGTTAAGAGCATTGTTTTGGCCGGTTATCCAAAAGAACAAGTAGAAGCTTATAAAGCTGCCGGAGTTGATGAATTCATACATGTAAAAACAAATGTATTAGAATCATTGACTAGCTTCCAAAAAATGATGAACTTGCTATAATAGCAATCTAATATTTTAAGACGAGAATATTCGGAAAAATATAAAGAAAGAATATTCTCGTCTTTTCTCATATATACATTATACACAATCTTAAAAATAAAAAGTAATTATGGCATTAATAAAATCAATATCTGGTATAAGAGGAACAATAGGAGGAATGCAAGGAGAGGGACTTAGTCCTATAGATGTTGTTAAGTTTACATCGGCATTTGCTACATTCTTGAAAAATAATTCTCCAAAAGAAAAACTTCAATTAGTTGTAGGTCGCGATGCTCGTATATCCGGGCAGATGGTTGATAGTTTGGTAGTAGGAACATTGCTTGGTATGGGAATTGATGTTATCGAAACCGGTTTGTCTACAACACCAACAGTAGAAGTAACAGTAGTGGATAAAGCTGCTGATGGAGGTATAATAATAACAGCAAGTCACAATCCAATGCAATGGAATGCTCTAAAACTTTTAAATGCAAAAGGTGAATTTATAAATGCAGAAGAAGGTAATGCAGTTTTGGAACTTGCAGAAACAATGAATATAGATTTCGCTAAAGTTGAAGAATTAGGTAAATATATAACTGATTTTACAACTATTGATTCTCATATTCAAAAGGTAGTAAGCTTGCCATTGGTAGATGTGAATGCAATAAAATCTGCCGGGTTTAAAGTAGCTGTTGATGCCGTAAATTCTACAGGAGGAATAGCAATACCAAGATTGCTTAACGCTTTGGGAGTAACTGATGTTGTAGAGTTAAATTGTGATCCTACCGGTAAATTTGCTCACAATCCGGAACCATTGGCAGAAAACTTAACAGAGATTTCTAAAGTAGTTAAAGAAAATAATTGTAATTTGGGTATTGTAGTAGATCCTGATGTTGATCGTTTGGCTTTGATATGCGAAGATGGAAAAATGTTTGGAGAAGAATATACCCTTGTAGCTGTTGCAGATTATGTGTTGTCGAATCAAAAAGGAAACACTGTGTCTAACATGTCTTCGACTAGAGCATTGAGAGATGTAACTGAGGGATATGGTTGTAGTTATTCTGCATCGGCAGTAGGAGAGGTGAATGTTGTTGAAATGATGAAAGCTACAAATGCTATAATAGGCGGAGAAGGCAATGGTGGTGTTATATATCCGGAATTGCACTATGGCCGTGATGCATTGGTTGGTGTAGCTTTGTTTTTGACATTGTTAGCAAAAAAGAATTGTACAATGTCTGAACTAAGAAAAACATATCCTAATTATATTATTTCTAAAAATAAAATAGAACTTACTCCTGATATAGATGTAGACAATGTATTGAAATCAATGGCTGAAAAGTATAAAAATCAACCGGTAAATACTATTGATGGTGTAAAAATTGAATTTGGAAATGAATGGGTACACCTTAGAAAATCTAATACAGAGCCTATTATTAGAATATATTCTGAAAGTCAAACAGAGGAAAAAGCAAACGAATTAGCTCAGAAAATAATAAATGATATAAAGAGTTTATAGTTGACTTTTTAATATGAAAGAAGAATCAAATGTTTAAACAAGCATTTGATTCTTCTTTTATTGTATATATAACTTTGGTATTAATATTCTATTTTAGTTGTCATGCTTTTCCACTTTATAAAAGGTTTACTTGATGATGGTAATCGAAGTCTTTCTATTCTTATCGATCTTTTATCTTCTTCTTTTTCGAGTTCTTCGTATATGAAAGAATCATCGAAACCGGCATCTTTTGCATCGTTTTTATCGGCTGCATAATATACTTTGGGTATTCTTGCCCAATAAATTGCAGAAAGACACATAGGGCATGGTTGGCAACTGGCATATATTTCACAATCGGATAAATCGAAAGTATTTAATTTTCTACAAGCTTCTCTTATGGCATTGACTTCAGCATGTGCAGTAGGGTCGATTGTGGTGGTTACACTATTTCCACACTCAGCTATTATTTCATCGTTTTTTACAATTATGGCTCCAAAAGGGCCTCCTTTATGATTTTGGCAGTTGTCTTCAGCTAATGCAATACTGCGTTCAAGATAATATTTTATTCTATTATTCTCCATGCTTCTTTTATGGTTATTTTGAGTCGTAATTTATTTATGTTTTGCAAAGGTACAACTTTTTATTGAAACGAAAAAATCTTTTTGGAAAATCCTTTATAAATGATAACTTATAAAGAGTTTTATAGTTGATAAAAATAAAATTCTTTATCAAAATAAGTGTGTTAATCTCTTGTTTTTCCTTTTTACATTATAGAATATATTGATAGTTTCTTCCCTTTGAGTAGTGATGAAATGTAATATAGATTGTTATATAATTCTTTTTGTCAGAATATTACAATATATAGCGATTTTGATAAGCAAATAAATGCAATATAGTGTATTGATAATTCAAAAAAAAATAGTAACTTTGCAAAGTGCTTTTTTTCTATGATTGATATAGAAAATCAGCAGAAGTGTCTGCTAAATTAATTGTTTAAATATAAAAATATATAGATACTAATGAATGCAAAAGTAAGTATAATAATGGGAAGTACTTCTGATATGCCGGTTATGGAAGCTGCTTGTAAGTTTTTTGACGAGATGGAAATTCCATTCGAAGTTAATGCATTGTCGGCACATCGTACACCTGATGAAGTAGTTGAATTTGCAAAAAAAGCGCATACAAGAGGAATAGAAGTTATAATAGCCGGTGCCGGTATGGCTGCTGCTTTGCCTGGTGTTATAGCTGCAGAAACTCCACTTCCTGTTATTGGTGTGCCTATCAAAGGCAGTGTGTTGGATGGTTTAGATGCTACATTCGCTATTATGCAAATGCCTCCGGGAATACCTGTTGCTACAGTGGCAATAAATGGAGCTTTAAATGCTGCAGTGCTTGCATTGCAAATAATGGCAAATGGAAATAAAGATTTGCAACAAAAAGTAATAACCTATAAACAAGGATTAAAAAATAAAATAGTAAAGGCTAATCAAGATTTGGCAGAGATAAAGTTTAAATACAAAACCAACTAAATCTTGTAAATCTAAACAAAAAGCGAGTCTGCAAATGATTACGATAGGAATAACAGGAACAATCGGAGCTGGCAAAGGTACAATAGTAGATTATTTGGTAAAAGAAAAGGGCTTTGTACATTTTTCGGTTCGGGATTTTATTACAAAAGAAATTCAACGTAGAGGAATGCCCGTGAATAGGGATTCGATGACTATTGTTGGAAACGATCTTAGAGCAACAAATTCGCCGGCCTACATAACTGAGTCGTTGTACAAACAAGCTCAGGAAACAGGCAAGAATTGTATAATAGAAAGTGTTAGAAACCCTTTGGAAATAGAGGGGTTGAAAAAACACTCTAACTTTTATTTGTTTGCTATTGATGCAGATCCAAAGATTAGATATGAGCGAGTTGTAAAACGTGGATCATCGACTGACAATATTTCTTTTGAAACATTTGTGGAAAACGAAGCAAGGGAAATGACATCAGACGACCCTAATAAGCAAAATCTTTCGGCTTGTATTAAACAAGCAGACTATGTTTTTTCTAATAATGGAAACTTTGAAGACTTGCATTCAGAAGTAGAAAAAGTGTTGTCGCAAATTACATACAAACGTCCTTCGTGGGATGAATATTTTATGGAACTAGCTAATACTGCCTCCAAGCGTGCAACTTGCGATAGGGGACGGAGTGGGTGTGTGATAGTAAAAAATAGACAAGTTTTGGTGACCGGTTATGTGGGAGCACCGGCAGGATTGCCTCACTGCGACGAGGTAGGACATCTATTTAGTAAAACTATACACAACGATGGTTCTATTTCTAACCATTGCATACGAACTGTTCATGCCGAGCAAAATGCAATATGTCAGGCTGCACGTCGTGGAATAGCATTGGAAGGTGCTACTTTGTATTGCCGAATGACACCTTGTAGGACTTGTGCTATGCTTATAATCAATTGTGGTATAAAGAGAGTAGTTTGCGAACGTAAGTATCACAACGGAAAAGAAAGCGAAGAAATGTTTGCACAAGCAGGTATTGAATTAGAATTTTTCTTCGATGAAGTTCAAAAATATGAAAATCAATAACACAATAAAAATTGAGTTTTTTTGTTTTTTATATCAATATAGAATGTATTAAATCGAAGAATGATATTGTAAATAATATAAGTATTAACATATTAAAAATATAAATTGATTCGTTATGAAAAGAAACACACTTTTAGTATTAGGATTATTTGCTATAGGTATTTTATTGTTTAGCTCATGTGCACGTACCACATGTCCGGCATATAGAGGTTCTGCCACATCGCATGCTACAGGTCCACGTCACTAATTTCTAGTATTTGATATGAGCAATTTTATTATACGTAAGGCTACAGAACAAGATGTAGCCTTAATTTTATATTTTATCCGTGAGTTGGCCGAATACGAAAAGTTGCCTCACGAGGTAGTGGCAACAGAAGATGTGTTGTATAATTCTCTTTTTGTAGAAAACAAAGCAGAAGTTGTTATTGCCGAAGAGGATTCTCAACCGGTTGGATTCGCCTTATTCTTTCATAATTTCTCTACTTTTGTGGGAAGAAAGGGTTTGTATTTGGAAGACCTTTTTGTATTGCCATCAAAACGAGGGTTGGGGTATGGAAAAGCATTGCTGAAACATTTGGCACAAATAGCTGTAGAGCGTAATTGTGGTCGAATGGAATGGGTATGCTTGGATTGGAATAAGTCTTCGATAGATTTTTACAGGTCAATGAATGCTAATCCAATGGAGGATTGGACAATATATCGTTTGACGGGAGAAGACTTGTTAAATATGGCAAAAAAATAATGTATAGTATGTAATTTGTTATGGCAAAACGAAGAAAACCATTAAATGTTACGATACCGGTTTTTAATATAGAAGAGGTATCGCTTTTGGCTATAAAGACAGAAGAAGAGGACTACCAATTGGCATATCGTCTAAATACATTGTTTAAATTAGCCTTGTATAAAGAGGTGAATTTTGCATATTATGATAAAGAAGAAAATAAGGAACATTTCTTTTCCTTGTTTTTTTATTACGATGAAAAATATAAAATATATTATTTCTTGATAAAAACAGAAAATGAAGAAAGAAAATTACATTATCTGTTTGAGCATGTTAGTTATATATTGCTTGTAATAGGAAGTGACCACTCTAAAATAGCAGAAGATATAAAACAAAGATCTGTAAATATATCTGATGTATTTTGTTGTGACCATATTGATTTTCTTGACTCAGAATCTGTAAGAAAACCATTTCTTGCGAAACATACCGGAAAACAATACAAGAAGGAATTGAAAGATTTTATGTCTGATATATTATTAAAGGAAAATATTCAATATTTCTTTGAAACTGTATTGATTGGAAAAAATAAAGAAGATAAGACTAAAGAAGAAAAAACTAAAAATGAGTTTTTTCAGTTTTAGTAGAATAGATAGATATAAATAAGAAGATTATTTTGTTTCTAGCAAAGAAAAGTCCGTGAATTTTTAGTTCATGGACTTTTTTATGTAGCAGAAAATTTTGTATTACTAATAAATAGGTTTGGTAGAATAAAATGTAATGATATCTGTTCGTTTCAACTATTATATTTTGATTTTAATTATTATGTTTCACATCAAAAACTATGCTGTTTACGACCCATAACTCCCATAGTTAGCACTCATAACTATGGGAGTTATGACCTTTAAATCGCCATGTTTCAAACCACAAGTATGGTGATATGAGTCAACTTATTCAGCATAAGACTGTTTTTTGTAAAAAGCTCTGATTTATTTCCGATATAAGATATTTTCGATAATAAAAACATATAAAAAACGTTAGCATTCATATTTAAACTTTTACAATGAAGAAGATAATACTAATAACAATTGGAATAGGATTAATAACAGCTTGCAACTACGAGAGCAAAAAAAACAGAAATACGGCTACCAAAACTCCGGAAGAAAAAGCAAATATTTCTTACTCTGTCATCGATAGCTTTAGCCTAAACAACAAAATAGATTCTTCATTGATTGAGAACTTCGATTGGGAAATGGAAGAACCATTCTTTGAAAAAGGATGCACTATTCTATATCGCAACTCGGTTATTGAATACATTGATAGTTGCACATATGATGTTGACGTACTATCGTATTACCTATACCCACGTGGCACTGCATTATACGATTCTGCAGTACACCAAAGATTATCCACAATAGTAGATGAATTCTTTAAAAGTAGTAACATACCCGATAGTTCATTTTATAGTATTCCTTTGAAAAATATACCTCTACAATGGTATCCGATACGATACTATCGAGGAAAACCTTATATTTATTTCAACGATATTTGCGGAATATACATATCCCCAAAAGCAATAGTTTCTGTATGTTCCGATATTGGAATATATCAATTAAAAGAAATAAAAAAAATGCTCAATGGAAACTATAAATTCTCCATCATCAACGATTATAATGAAATAAATACAAGCATAATACAACTTATAGAACCTTCAATGGGCATATATTATGTTGATAATACACTGGGTCATGAAGGACTTTATACCAACAACACACACATTTGCAACTATGACATCATTTTCTTTGAAGGCTACGGCTATACTGCTACTAGCGACAATATAGTCGAGTCAAAATAATATAGAAGATTTGTCAAAATAAATATATAAGAAATGAAAAAATAATACTCACAATAACCATACTTGCACAAACTGTAATTTCTTTGGCACAAGAAATGCATTGGTTTATGGAATATCAAAAAGAACCATCATACAAAGGACAAGTGAAAGAGATAAAAGTGTACTATCCTATAATAAGCGAAGAACTAGAACTACAAGACACAGATTATTATTTCTACACTCGACAGATAAGAAACTATCTGCTGAATACACAAATGATTAAACGATACATATAATCCCAAATCTATTACCGGTATAGCCAAAAACAAAAAAAACTTTTCACAATCCTACTACTTATATAAGGACCTAAAGTCAATTTCTAAAAATTATTTTCGGACAAATAGCATTTTAGTTGTTCAAGCTAATCCAACAGCAAAACCGCACCTACTCTTTCATTTTCTTTTTCAATTCTTTTATCTTTTTCTTCGTCATCTTTACTTTGGTCTTATAATTATCATCATATATGAATATATAGTCATCATCATACATAACATTTATCGAAAAAATCTCCAATGCCTCGTTAAACCATTTCAATGCTTCGTTGTAATCCACTTCCACACCTTCGCCATTCATATACATAATACCTAACTTATACATGACATTCGGGTCTTTATGATTTTTCAAATCTTCTTTATAACATTTCATTGCTTCGGCATAATTCTTCTCTACTCCATTGCCTTGATAGTAATAATCTCCCAAAAGTTCATAACTAAATCTTCCATTTTCCACACTTTTTTTTAACCACTTAAAAGCTTCCGAATCGCTTTGTTCAACATACACACCTTCGCTATATAATCGAAATAGACGTTCAGCAGTAAATCCATGTCCATTCTCTGCTGCTATTTTGTACCATTTGATGGCTTCGGCATAATTCTTTTCTACAATAATTCCTTTCATGTAATAATTCCCCAATCTATATTGAGCATCCGCATTGCCACATTCTGCAGCTTGGAAGTATAACCTAATAGCTTCTAAACTATCTCCTTTTAGTAAAAAACCATAATCATATATCTCACCCAATTTGACCATTGCTTCGGTATTGCCCAATTCAACAGCTTTTCTATACCATTTTAAGGATTCGGTAGTATCTCTTTCTACAACATCATCACGATACATATATATGTAGCCCAATGCCATCATTGCATCAGAATTGCCCAACTCGGCAGCATCTCTATACCAGTTAAATAATTCATCATCTTTCAACATACACGATGAACACTGTTTATATTTATGAAAAAAATCGTACATCCTTTGCTTTGCACTCTCATTTCCCAACTCTGCTGCTTTCTTATAGAGCTTAAATCCCTCACACATTGTATACCAATAATCAGAATAGAGATTCCCCAACTCATACATAGCCGATGCATCTCCTTCGCCGGCTTTCCTCTTCAATTCTTCTATTTGTGAGCGAGAATAGGAATTCTGGAAAATAAATTTATTCTCGCTTGCTTTCTTATACCAATATACAGCCTTGTCATGGTCTTTTTCTACCAATATACCCTTCTTATAATAATCTCCTAATCTTAGTTGCGATTTCTCATCTTCCTGCTCTGCAGCTTTTATGTATAATTTTATGGCCAACGAGGTGTCTCGTTTTAAGAACATACCATTCTCATAAAAAGATGCTAAAAATCTATTTACCCCTACTTCTCCTAACTCAAGAGCTTTCCTATACCACTTTAACCCTTCGACAGTATCTTGTTCAACAATCAAACCTGTAGTATAAATGCTTCCTAACATTATCATCGCTTCTGTATTTCCACCTTCGGCTGCTTTTCGGTACCATTTTAGTGCTTTTCGATAATTGGGCTTTATATAGTATTCTTCAAAATAGATTCGAGCTAGTTGAGCCATAGCATCTACATTACCCAACTTGGCAGCTTTTTTATAATATTTGAATGCTTTGGATAGAATATCCTCTTCGTAACAGAAATTTCCCAACTCGTACAATGCTTGTGCATCACCCTCTTTGGCTTTCGTTTCCAATTCCTTTATATGAGAATACGATTGAGAATAAGACGAGAACGACACAATAACTATTACTACAAACAACAATATCTTTTTCATACCATTCTTTTTTTATTTATAATTAATTGTCAGTGTTTTAAAAGCAAGGGGTTCAACTTCCGTTTGCACCGCAAAGATACACAATATTATTATAATAGCAAAGCCCTACAGCAATTTTTTTAAAAAAGTCTGTAAGGCTTTGGAGTATCTATTTAATTGTAATCTATTCGTTGTTTTCTTTTTGCAAAACAAACACACGTGTAGGACCACGGCCGGTGTAGGTTATGCCGGAGGAAGGGTCTTTTACGAACTTGTGTAGCTCGCGGTGTGCCGAACTTTTGGATAGTTTGGCAATGTCGGAATATGTAAGTATGGTCATTTGACCATGGGTTTCGAGGTATTTTTTTGCACGCTCGAGGCGTTGGGCTTCGGTGTATGGCGACTTTTGTATGCGTTGCTCGCCGGAACGTTCCAAATGACAAGAGCGGTTTATTTCCTTTACCAACTCTTTATCTACTCTGAGGTTAACTCCCGTTACCTCCACACTTGCTGCATTTCTTTTGCCTTTAGAGGCTTCGAGGTCTTCTACTTCTTTACCTCTGCTTGGCCCCAACTTGGTGCTGAAAGTACCTATCCCATCAATGGTTACTGTGTATCCCATGCCAAGTAGGTCGGCCAACTTTTCTGTAACCTGCGTAAGCACAGCCTCCACCATCGAAGCCGATATTCCCACTCCGCCTCGTATCATGTATTTTACAAACTCGTCGTGGCTGTAATTTCTGTAGGTCTCCATCTTATAGTACACCTTGGGGTTGCCGTCTTTGTTTAAGTCAGGCATTTCGCGTTTTATAAACCTTGCCATATTGTCTTTCTATTATATTGGTTAATAAATTATTATAGTTGCTATACTATTTATACGTCGGTGTGGTAGAGAAAGCCATACTGCTATTATTTGTTTTCCCTAGTGCAAAAGAAACGTATACCCACTATAAAAATTGTTTATCTCCACTGTATTTTTATATCCCAAAGCTTGGGATATATATATCAAACCTTGGGACGAATATTTCAAGGCTTGGGATATTTATCCCAAGCCTTGGTATTTACTTTTATAGTAGATATCGAGAAGTTTTATAGTAAGGAAAAATAAGTTTTAGGGTAGACTAAAAATGTTTAAAAATAAGTGGGATAATATACCTGATTACTCAAAACATTGCATAAATATTTAAAGTTCAGTATTAGATAGTGATTTTTTTTGTTTTAAATGGTTATATAGTTGATGTAATCAAGTATATGATTCCCTTTTTTTATAGTATTTTTGTGGTGTCGACAAATAAAAATGGAAGAAATACAATTACATCAAAATGTTTTATAGAAAAGTATTTAAAAAATAGAAATGTGTTATAGCTAAAACTAATACTATAATTGCTACAACAAAAAAAAGGGAACAAAATTAATTGTTCCCTTTCGAATATGGAATGATAAAATATTATTTCAAATTAGCCAAAGCTTCTTTTATACGACGGATAGCTTCGATAAGAACGTCTTCGCTGGTAGCGTAGCTCAAACGTATGCAAGAATCATCACCAAAAGCACTACCTTGAACTGTAGCTACGTTTGCTTCGTACAATAAGTACATACACAAATCGGTACTATTGTTGATAGTGTATTCTTTGTATGATTTTCCGTAATAAGCACTTACTTCAGGGAAGAAATAGAATGCACCTTGAGGCATACGAACGTTTACGTTAGGAATTTCTTTTAATAATTTATATACAAGATCTCTACGTTCTTTAAATTTGTTACGCATATCGATAATGTCTTTGCTTGTAGTAGGATCCATAAGCATAGCTTCGATAGTGGCACGTTGAGCTATAGAGCAAGTAGCACTTGTAACTTGTCCTTGTAGTTTGTTGCAAGCTTTAGCTATTACAAGTGGAGCACCAATAAATCCAATTCTCCATCCTGTCATAGCAAAACCTTTAGCTACACCATTAACAGTAATTACTTGTTCTTTTACCGATGGGAATTGAGCTAAACTTTCGTGTTTTCCTTCAAAGTTTATGTGTTCGTATATTTCGTCGGCCATAACGAAAACGTTAGGATGGCGTTCCAATACTTCAGCTATACCTTTCAATTCTTCTTTAGTGTAAAGCATACCGGTTGGGTTACTTGGGCTGCTGAACATGATTAATTTTGTGCGTGGGGTAATAGCTTCTTCCAATTGTTGTGGAGTTACTTTGAAATCGTTTTCTATTTTGGTAGGAACGTAAACACATTTACCTTCTGCTACTTTTACTATTTCTTTATAGCTTACCCAGAAAGGAGTAGGTATAATAACTTCGTCGCCGGGGTTTATCAAAGCCATTACAACTTGGTAGATAGATTGTTTTGCACCTGTGCTAACTACTATTTGTTCTGGTTTGTATTCCAAACCATTATCTCTAAGGAATTTTTTGCTTATTGCTTCACGCAAATCTGCGTATCCCGGTACCGGAGGATAGTGTGTATAGTTTTCGTCGATAGCTCTTTTTGCAGCTTCTTTTACTGATTCAGGAGTGTCAAAATCAGGTTCTCCAATACTTAAACTAATAACATCTTTGCCTTGTGCTTTTAATTCTCTAGCTATTTGAGTCATTGCCAATGTTTCACTTTCAGACATTTGCAATATTCTGTTTGATATAATTTCCATTTGTTTATCTATTTATTTTTGTCAATAATCAATTTGCAAATTTACGATTTTTTTCTGACTTATACAACAGAAAAGGTCTATTATTTACATTTTGTTGTAAGTAATAGACCTTTCATATTAGTGTATCAACACTTTAAACTTGTATTTGTTTTTGTTTTAAAGTATATAATTATTTTATGTCTATACGTATTAACCCACCGGGAGCTTTTTTGGTAGATACATAAAGTAATACTGCTTTACCGTCATCAACTGTATTCGGATCGCCTACAAGTACCATTTTTTTCTCAGTGTGTAATAGTTCTCTCGTTACGTTTCCGTTTTTGTCAAAACGTACCATTGTTACTACATCTGGTAGTTTTCCAGGTCCTTTTTGAGCTTCGTTTGCATATTTTTTTCCAATTTCTCTTACTTGTGAAACTGCATCAAGTTTATCCTTTTTACTATTTTCTGTTATGAAAACTACTTCTTCGTTTTCTGTTAAATAGTGGGGGATATACCACGAGTTTTCAAACATACCTGTATTCATAAATTTACGGAAACCATTGTGCCAAGTTATGGAACCATCGGCTGTCAAACGCCAAACCAATACACCACCGGTCGTCATATATGAGCTTGTAAAACCATATTGATCTTTTACTGTAACTTTGTAATTTATATTGTAGCAAACAACAGCACCTCCATCGGCGGTAGGTAGGACTTCTAAAGCTTTTAAAAATCTGATGTTTTTAAGTTTGTGAGAAGTTTTACTATTTACATTGTCTAATATTTTGTAGTCTTCGTCGGTAAACATGTATTTGTTTACACGGCCCATTGTTTTGTTTTTAGTATCGTATGTAAATGTAAAGAAACCGTTATAGTAGGTGAAATCTTTTTTTTGAAATAATGTTGGATCACATTCTATCAAACCGTAAACAAGTATTTCTCCGTTATTGTATCCGGCTATTTCTATATCTCCAATTTTGAAATCAGAAACAAAAGTTTCATACTCAATTTCATCTTCGCCTGTTACTATCGAGAATTTTATGTTTTGTTTACCACTCTTGTCTTCGTAGTATCCTGCGGTTACAAATTCGCCATCGTTGGTAAGCAAAGTGGCTGCAACCGGTACAAAGTAATCCTTGCTCCATAATTCGTTTAGTTCATTGTCAAACAATATCATTTTCGACGATTTTATTGCTTCTTTTTTATTATCGTATATTGTTTTCATGGCAAAGAACAACGAGTCGTCTGGTGATGTACATGTTATTAATGTAGGTATTTCATGGAAATCGGTATTGTCTTTAAAATAGTCTTTTTTAGTAATCGATTTTTTTGTAGTTTTGTCTATTACTTCGCAAGTCATATACGAAAAAAAATCATTTCTGTATACTACTGCTATTTTATTGTTGGTAACAAACGATTCGGTTGCCAAAAAACGCATTTCGTTGTCAAGATGTGTAGTATCTACAATTTTCATATTTTTGTTGTATGTGTAAATTGTAGAACCTTTAGTGTTTTCCGGTCCATAATTGTATCCTACCAGTGTGTAGTAATAATCGTTGTCCATACCTAATATCGAACTTTCGTAGCGTATATAATCGTTACGTTCGCCTATCTCAACTTTTTGTGCTGTGGCTATGCTTCCTATAGATAGCAATAAGCCTAAAGTTAATATTATTTTTTTCATGATGTTATGATTTTATTTTATTCTTTATTTCTATTAAAGTAATATCCTAGACCGAAACTTATGTATGGTATTGAAGTGTTAATCATGTTTGGAGAACCATCTACCTTATTTATATCTTCAGAACCATAAAAGTAATCCACAAGATTAAGTTCTCTACCAATAGTAGCAGTAAAAATGAAATTTTGTATATATACAGCCGCTCTGAGTTCAGGGTTAAATCTAAATCCGAAATTGTTTATAAATTTAGATTCTCCTGCGTAAGGTTCTGAACTACTTATTGGGAATAAGGGCATGAAACCAATGCCGGCTCCAATATTTACATTGTCGTTTAATAGTTTTACTAAGTAGTAGTAAGAAAAGTTTAAGAATAATCTTGACAAATTGTTGTTATATGTATATATATTGGCCGCATTAAAATTAATACGTCCTTTGTAGGTATAGTCTGTTTTTTCGTATCCTAATTTAAAAGTAATTTCGTTATTGAGCCACTTCTTTCTTTCGATATCTAAACCAAAAGATATATAGTAACTAGCTCCTGAATTAATTTGAAATTCAGTAATGTCAATTCTTCTGAATGATAATGCTACTATATTTCCATAACAATTTTCAATTGTATAATTTGTTGGCGATTTACTTATTACGCCAAACTCAATTTTTATGGGAGTTTCTGAAGCGTTATCAAATGTATTGCCAAACCCATATTGTGAGTAAGCATTTAAATTAAATGCAATAACTGCAACTATTGTTAGTAGTAACTTTTTCATGATATGTAAATTTTATTCTTTATTTCTATAGAAATGATATCCAACACCAAAGCTTATAACGTCGTAGTTTTGTTTTATACCAAAACCATCATTAACACCAAAATATGAATCGGTTATAGTTCTAACCAGGCTATATGAAGCCGTAACATAGAAATCTTTTATGTATACAGTTACTTTTGCTTCAGGGTTAAATCCAAACGAGAAGTGGTCCATAAAATCTGTTTCCAATCCATTGTTTGCTTGTGGTTTTGTACCAACAGGAATTGTAGGCAATATTCCGGCTCCTACACCTATTTGTAGATTGTTTTTGAATAATTGTAGCGATACAAAGTAGGATAAATTAAAATGGATTCTTGATACATTATAATGGTATCTGTAATCGCTAACAGAGTATACGTCTTGAGCAAATGGATGTTTTTCGCCTAATACAGTGTATTCATAATTTTCGTATCCAACTCTTAACATGATTCCGTTTGTTATGAATCTATTTTTTCCCGGCAAATCTGCTCCAATTCCTAAATATGCAATTGGTTTAGGATTGTCTAAAATGTCCTTTATTTTAGTGTCGAAGTATCCGGATTCTGTATCGAACGATGCACCATAGAAGTCGCTGCTTATTGTGTAGGTATTGTTGTGAGGTATCATCATACCTGCTTCTACTTTTATGGGTAAACTAGAAAAATCTACATGGCCATGACCATATTGCGAGTAGGCATTTAAACTTAGTGTTGCTATTGCTGCTGCTGTTAATAGTAATTTTCTCATAATGTTTAATGTGTTTAAATTTGTATGTTTATATTTTATTTATTTCTTAATTAAAAGGCTAGTATGTTTGTACTTAGTCCTATGTTTATATATACTTTATTGGACGGAAGTGCTTCCGGAGTGTTTAATTGCCAGCCAAAGCTATAAAAGAAATCAAGTTGCAAACGGTTGGCAACAATATATGTGCGACCAAATGTAATTGTAGGAACTATAGCTACTTTCGATAAAATATCGTTTCGGTTGGTGCCTTCTGTTATAAGAGATTTAGATTGTGTTTCTTCTATGTTTTCTTTAAAAGGCATTTTCCCTCTTACACCTATTTGATAATATGGTCCAAGTGGTGCTATTGCCGAACGTCTGTAGCGTTTTAGTCCCAATTCTATATCGTTTATAGTTTGATTGTTTAAAGTATATTGTTTGGCTGATAGTAGCACAGATGTATTGTAGTCTATAACACCTTCGGCTCTAATACCGTATTCTAAGCCAAAATATTTTTTGTCGTATAACTCTGAGAAACCCATAAATCCTTCGCCGGATATTCCTATCATTACGTGTTTGCCCATATATCCCGGATTGTCAGTATCTGTTATATGACTATATATTTGTTGTTTTACCAATGCTTTTTCGTCGTTACGGCTTACTTCTACAGAATTTCCGATATTTACATTTCCGTTTTTGTCTACTATTGCAGCAGCAGTTTGTGTAGCACATTTGTTTGCAATATTTAAATATGTATTAAGTGGAAAAGGCCATAGTAGTCGTATATAGCTGCTTAGACCTTGCCATGCCAAACTGCGTACACCTGCTATTGCAACCTTATTCACATTGTATTCTTCAAATACTTTATCTGCATCTTCTTGTGTTATTAGATGCATGCTTATGTCGCTGTCTATCTCTCTTATCCATTCGTTAAGAGTCATATATTGGTTGTAGAATGTATCGCTGTTTTGGCTTTTTAGTAAGTGTCCGTTGTATTCTATGGCTGTTTCTCCTTTTTGACTCAATACGTCTGCTATTGTTTGCGACAGGTTTTCTTCTTTTCGTTCAGAAGTTTTTACATCAAGTTCTTTTTTGCGGTTGTAGTATTTGTACGAAGGACTTAATATAAGAGTGTTGCCTTCTGTTAGGTTTTCTTTTACTGTGTCGGCCATACATTGGTTGAATGTTGTTTCAAAATTGTTGTTTGCAATAAGTAGGTCGGTAAAAACATACTTTCTCATATCGGCTATTTCGCGAGTCGATTTGCTGCCTTTTTTCAAGCGTTCATATTTGCTAGTAGCTTTCTTTACAGTGTCGGTTTCTGCTGTTTCGGCCGGAGTAGGAGGGATGCTCAAAAAGTTATCTATCATTAGTTTGTGCTTCTTGCCAAGAGTTTGTACTGCATCGCTAAGCATTTTGTCGGTATGTTTCGAGCCGCCGTGTTTTTGTTTGTATTTATATAGTTCTCTTATAGCCAATACATTAATATCTGCCGCTTTCATTTTGCTAAAGCAGTAATATAGGCGTTGCACTTCGCCTTCCATGTCTCTGTAGTCGCCTATCATATCGTTGTTGTCGAATTGGCTTTTGTATTTAGCCATAGCATATAGGCTGAATGCCATACTTTTTTCAAGGAAACTATTGTCCGGGTATTCCTTCGATAAGCACCAACTATCGTAAAATGCTCTAACATATGCACCGCCAATCAATAGTTGGCGAATGGTTTCCATTTGTGCCAAATATTGTAGGTGTTTGAATTCGTCGGGCGAAGTGCAAAGAAATTTTTCTCCTTTTTCGTTTAATCTTGCTGTAAGACGATACGACAAAGCACGACGTTTGCCAATATTAGGGTGTGTACTGTTGGTATCCGACGATTCTTCATCTATCTCTATTGCTTTTACTTGTTCTAGCCAAATTTCTTTTGGCATAGTGTAGTATGGTGTGTTGAAGTATGTGGTGTCGAATGGCAGATTGTCCATAGTATAGTCAGAGTATGCCAATACGTCCATCACATCGTCGGCTATCTTGTTGTAGTAGTTGGTTTTTAGATAGTATTTCACAAGTCCTACACTATCCGATTCCGTTTCCATTCGATGGCTACGATTGTGCTTGTTTATCATCTTTTCCAACGAGCTGTTGCTACGTTTTTTTTCTTCGGCCTTCACACTTATGTTTTCCCAAGTATGGTTGTTTACATAGTGTACTATTTCGTGGCTAAGTATGAATGCAAGTTCTGCTTCGCTTTGTAGTCTGGATACCAATCCGGTACTTACAAATATCATACCCTGACCTGTGGCAAATGCGTTAACGGCAGGGCTTTTGTATGTGTAAAAACGCAGTTCACTGCGAAGTTCGGGCTCGTTTTTTAATATGGTGTCGGCAATACGATTAACCCACAATGTAATAGGATCGCCATAAAGTATACGGCCGCCTTGTACCATTTTGTTTATGGCATAGCTACATTCAAGCACACCTTTGCTACGACGACTTTTCCGCTTCTCGGTATATTGTTCCATGCGGTTTTTGTCTTCTTCGTACAATTCTTGCACGCTTTTTTGCATGTCGCCGGGTATATCGCCACGGCTGTAAATTCCATTATAGGTTTTGGTATCGTAATTGTTTTGTGCAAAAGATTTTGACGAAAATGCCAAAATTAACATAGCAAAACTGCAAAAAACTATACCTACATTTAATCTGTGATGTGTCATAATATATCTGTATTTAAATTATTTATATAAAATAATGACAACTTTGAACGTATGCCATATAATGCACAAAGATACGAAAAAAAACTAAAAAAAGCAGAAGAAAACAAAAGATATTTTAGGAAAAAATGAAAAATAAAAAAGACGTCTTCTTGAAAGAAATATTTGAGAGTTGAAGTTATTTAGACAAATGGATAAAATAAATGTGATGAAAAATTTGAAAATTAACGCTATAGATAAGTGTAAAAACATAGGTTAAATTTTAAGGTAGGCTATAGTGCCAACGACAATAGGGTATAAATTTGTCGGCAGTAGGGTGTGAAGAGATTGGTGGTATAGTATGAATAAAAGCACTATTGGGTGGGCTGATTTCTTGCTATGCTTTGCAAATTTGCTCGTCTGAGGATAGCCGTTTTTTTCATCCCGATAGAAGGTAATCTCCATCACGATGTAGCTGACCACTACATCGCGATCAAGGAGACGCTACATCGCGATCAAAAAAAAGCCTGAAAGAGTGTACTAAAACCTACTGTCGTTAGAGAAATTCTTTAGGGCAACTTCTAAAAATTGCTTTGCAAGTGATTTGTGGAATTTTGCTAGAAAGATTTCTACTTTCTTTTGATTGAGCATAGCGGGCTATGCGATTGAAAAAGAAATAGAAAGATTTCGGCAAAAAACGCAAAGCACGCAAAA
>JAFZDP010000041.1 GCA_017561155.1 Bacteroidales bacterium
TTGGTGTAAAAGATCTGATGTTTTGCTACTCCACCTACTGTTTTACAACAATTACATCAAGGAATTTCGGTGTCGCATCAAGGAAAAATATCTTTTGCTGCCAAGCTTTGAGAGGCTTCGCTTACGCTACGCTGTCGAAAGACTAAGGGCAAAAGTCTAAAGGGTATAGAAGGTAGAGAGAGTATAGAGAGTGATTGGGCTATGAGCAATGAGAAATGAGCCGACTCGTCCTTTCCGTAATTCCATAAATCCGTAATTCCGGCGAAGCCCACCGGCTGCCGCACGACTCGTTGTCTTGTAGACTTGTTGACTGCTTCGCTTACGCTACGCTGTCGAAAGACTAAGGTCAAAAGTCTAAAGGGTATAGAAGGTAGAGAGAGTATAGAGAGTGATTGGGCTATGAGCAATGAGAAATGAGCCGACTCGTCCTTTCCGTAATTCCATAAATCCGTCAATCCGTGATTCCATAAATCCGTAATTCCGGCGAAGTCCATCGGCTGCCGCATTATGCTTCGCAGTAGAGAGGGTAGAGAGGGTGATTGGGCTACGAGTTTTGAGCCATGAGCCGACTACCGTCCCTCCGTTGTCATGCGAAGCATAGTTGTGTTCAACAAAAATGGCACCGAGGTTTGTAGTATCGGAAAAAAGTTGTATATTTGTCGAAAATTTTTTGTTGGGAAAAATGATTAAAAAGGTTATAACATATTGTGTTTTTGTGGTGTCTGTGTTCTGTCAAGGATTAGGACAAGATATTCATTTTTCTCAAATAGATATAAATCCCGTCTTGTTGAATCCTGCCTATTCGGGTTTTTTCGAGGGCAAAGGCCGTTTCGGTATGGTATACCGAAACCAATGGGCTTCTGTCAGCGACCCTTATCAAACCTATGCATTTACAGCCGAATGGAATGCCTACCGTCGTCGTTACTACGGCGATGGCATAAATATAGGAATGTCGTTGGCACGAGACGAGTCGGGCACTTTGGACTATGGCACCACCAAAGCCGATGCCATAGTGTCGTACTTCAGGCGGCTCAACAAGTCGAACAATCATTTTGTATCGGCAGGATTGTCGGTAGGTTTCGGGCAGCAATCGTTCAATTCGCTGAACATTATATTGCCAGAGCAGAGCGAAACGTTCGATGTAGTGAAAACAAAGTATTTGGATTTGGGCTTTGGCTTGGCGTGGTTCTACAATCCCACCGACAATTTTACCATAAAAGTGGGCTTGGGTGCCAAACATCTAAACAAGCCAAACATATCGTATATGCACCTCGACGATGTGTACCTGCATCCCAACTATAATATATATGTGCGTACCGAGTTTGGCCTTACCGAAACGTTGTCGCTATTGCCGGTGGTGCTGTGCAGGTTTCAAGATAAGTACAAAGAGTTTTTGTATGGTGCCGACTTTAAATGGTACTGCTATCAAACCTACAAGACCGGCATCAACTGTTCGGCGGGTGTATATTTGCGACATGCCGATGCCGTGGTGTTCAACCTGATGTTGGAGTTCGAGCCTTTTGTGTTGGGCGTAGCCTACGACTACAACTTCTCCGACCTTAAGCCTGGTAGCGGTGGCAATGGTGCCTTCGAGATAGCTCTGCTATACAGACTGAACGAACACAAACGAAAAAAGGGTAATATGTCGACATGTCCAACGTTTTTGTAAATACAATAATAATATATAATGGCCTTTATGATAAAGTATATATTGCATAGAAGTAGGGTGGCAGCCAAGGTGGTGGCGGTAGGCTTTGCATTGTTGTTGTGCAGCAATGTGCTTAAGTCGCAAACTACCTATTGGCACAAAGCCGAGGATGCTTTTGCCGAAGGCTATTATAAAGCTGCGTTAGACTACTATGTGAAAGCCTTGAAACGCAGTGGAAACAATATTGAGCTGATGTACAAAGCCGGCGAGTCGGCACGTTTGAGCAACGACTACAAGAATGCCATAAAGTACTACAGCCTGTTGCTGTCGAAGCAAGAAGGGGTGTCGACATATACCGATGCCGTTTATCATTTGGCGGCGATGTATCGCTACGACAACAATCACGACTCGGCAGTGGTATACTACCAAAACTATCTGGACCAAAAGAAATATAAGGTTCTGCATTACGAAGACAGGGCACGGCAAGAGTTGGCTTCGAGCCGCTGGGCACTGTCGGCAGACAACGACAGTACTGCGGCAATAAAATATGTGGTTGCCAATTTTGGCAAACAAGTAAACACAAAGATGAACGAGTCGGGTGCGGTAAAAGTAGACTCGGTGATACTGTTTTCCAGAACATCGCATGTGGCAGAGTCGGAGTCGAAGAATGCAATGTTTTCGGAATTTATATTGACGCAGATATATCAGACCCGCTATTTGAAAAATGGCAAGTTGGCCAAAGCCGAGCTTAACGAATGGGGAATGAACAACACTAGCATGCACTCGGGCAATGTGGCTTACGATGCCGCTACAAAGACTATATACTTCAGCCTTTGCGATGCCGACTACGATGGTAACGGCAATATGTGTGGGATATACAAAACCAAATACGACAGTGGCAGCAAACGATGGCTGGCTGCCGAAAAGTTGCCGGCGGATGTGAACCTGGCAGGCTACACATCGACACAACCTGCCATAGGACATACCGAAGGCAAGACATTGTTGTATTATGTGTCGGACCGTCCGGGTGGCTGTGGCGGTTTGGATATATGGTATGTGGTTGTAGAAGGCGACAAGCTAGGCAAGAGCGTAAACTTGGGCAGCCCCATCAACAGCCCCGGCGACGAGGTGACACCATACTACTGCGACCAAACCACTACGATGTTTTTTAGTTCGGATTGGCACAACGGCTATGGCGGCTACGACATCTTTGAGTCGGTAGGTGGCCGCGACCAATGGCGGCAACCGCACAATATGGGACGTCCGATAAATACTTCGGCCAACGATTTGTACTTCACTATGGCATATCCCGATACTGCTATGGGATTTTTGACATCGAACCGCGAGGGGTCGTTCTTTACTCCGGGCAATACCTGTTGCAACGATATATACCAATGGAAACAGAAACAGGACTCTGTGTGCCCATGCGAAAAAGAGGGAATAAAAATAATACCCATACATGTATCGCTAAGGCAACAAGCCAAGATGATGGTGCCGATATCGCTATACTTCCATAACGACGAGCCCAACCCAAAGTCGAACTTGCCCACCACATCGTTGACCTATACCGATACATACAATAGTTATATAGACAAAAAAGATCGATACATAAAGGTGCATGCCGATGCCAACGACACTGCCGAACTGAAAAGGGTACACAACTTTTTTGCCGACAGCGTAGAGATGAACTATAGCAAGTTGGGGACGTTTGTAGATATAGTAAGCACCGATTTGCGTAATGGACGAAAGGTGAAATTGCTGATAAAAGGCTATGCCAGTCCGCTACACACCGACGAGTATAACTATATATTGTCTCGCCGACGGATAGCCACATTTATAAATCAGCTGCAGCAAACCGACAGTATTTTTGTGACAATGGGCAATGATGTAAATGGCAACTTGGAGATAGAAGAGCTGCCGTTTGGAAGTTCGAAAGCTGCCGAAACAGTGAGCCGAAGCAGCCGAGAGATAAGACATTCGGTATACGGTGTTGATGCCGCATTGGAGCGAAAGATAGAGATTTTGGACTACAACTACTTCGACACTGCAGCCACTTCGTCTACAACGGTGGCCGATTCGTTGAGGTATTTTGTGGGAGATATAGCCAAGGATACTATAGCGGAGTTTGCCTTAGGTTTTGTGTTCGACGACAATGTGGTTCGCGAATTGGACTTTGTAGCTGCCACTGCCGACAATGTGTCGGCTATGCCTGTAGAGCAGCAGGTGGAGGGCTATAGCTTTGTGGTGCATATAGCTGTAGATACCCGACGCCAAGCAGCACAAAACAAAGTGGCCGTGCCGCTAGAGTTTAGGATAAAGGGCGACAGGCACAATATGAAGTGTACATTGCTATACAATGTGGTGGAATAGCAAGTAGGGTCTGCATCCTCGACGACCACAAATAAGAGGGACGAACAATTAGTTGCCGTTGGGTTTTATCTGTGCTATCACCACACCGCTTATTGCTATAAGCATACCTGCTATCTTGGCAGTGGTGATGCTTTCTTGTCCGAGCATGGCGGCAAATATCAGAGTAAACACAGGTATCGAATTGTTGAACACGCTGGCGCGCGAAGCCCCAACCTTGATAATGCCGTAGTTGAAAAATACATACGATAATGTAGAGCATACTATACCCAAACATGCTACCATGGCCAATATGTTCCATGTAAACGTTACCGACATAAGGTTTTGGAAGTCAAATATAAATAGTGTTGGGATAAAATATATAAGACCTATAAGGTTTAGGTATGCCGTTATGGTGAAAGGATGGTAACGATTGACAACTTTCATAAGAAAGATGGTGTATACAACGGCTATAATCACTGCACCGAAAAGCAGAATTATGCCACGAGGGTTGATGTCGGTAGTAAGACCGTCGCCCGAAATCATCACCGCTATACCTATCAAAGATAGCAACACTCCGATGATATTAATCTTGTAGAGTTTTTCGCGATAAGCAAAAAACAATCCGAAAGGAACAAATACCGGGATGGTGGCTATGATGATAGACGATATGCCACCCGGCACAAGTTTGATACCGTTGTTCTCGCACAAGAAGTAGGTAAATGGTTCGAGAAAGGCAAGGATAAAGAAATATTTGATATCTTTGCGTTGGATCTTTTGCCATCGGCGAGTGATAAGTAAGAAGGGAACAAATACTACCGATGCCACAATAAGCCGAAGGGTGACTATGATGGATGGCGTAATGGTAGGAGCGGCAAGGAAAATTTCTTTTGTAAGTACGAACGAACCACCCCAAAATATGGCGGTAAGAACGAGTAGAATATAGGTGATAATGTTGTTTTGCTTCATTTTTTTGAGACTGAAATATGATTTATTGTATATAAAAAGCTAATATTTTTCTCTGATTTTTAATGTGTAATAAAAAATATGTATCTTTGCATATCGAATGCAAAAGTACGAAAAATAATGAAAAGAATAGGAATACTGTCGGATACACATGGTGTAGTGCCCAACCAAGTGTATGATTTTTTTAAAGATTGTGACGAAATATGGCACGCCGGAGATATAGGAAGTATAGATGCGTTGATAGAGCTTAGAGCGTTCAAACCCCTAAGGGCTGTGTTTGGAAACATGGACGGATGGGATATAAGATACGAAACTTTGGAAAACCAATTGTTCTTTTGCGAAGATGCAAAAGTACTGATGACACACATAGGAGGCTACCCCGGACGATACGAACGTAGGATATTGCCGCTGATAGAAAGCGAGCGACCAAATATATTTATTTCGGGACATTCGCATATCCTAAAAGTTATGCCCGATAGGAAGTACAACCTTTTGCACATAAATCCCGGAGCAGCCGGACGACAAGGATTTCACAAGGTGTCGACATTGGTGCGGTTTGTGATAGATGGTGCTACGCCAAAAGATTTGGAAATAATGGAAATAAAGAAGTAGAAGTGTAGGTATTGCCGTTTGGGCAAACAAGATAAAGGTCTGTCTGTTTTAGTAGGTAGAACAATAAAAATATTGCGAATATGAAAAATCAATATATAGCCAATCTTGAATGGACCGACCGGATGCCTGACTACTACGACACCTTTTTGATGGTAAAACCCGGCTTCCTGAATAGGACACAGATAATATTGGAAGTGTTTTCGGATGTGGGATATAAAGTGTTGAAGCAGACACAAAAAGTTCTGTCCTACGGCGAAGCCGAGAAATTTTATATGATGCATAGGGATAAACCATACTTTATAGAGTTGTGTACCTATATGTCGAGCGATATGACAAAGGGTTTTGTGTTGAAGTCGCCATACAAGAATGAGAATGGTGTGCTGAAGGAAACCAACAAGTGGAAAAACTATTTCAGGAAGTGTTACGGCAAAGACGAGATGAGAAACGTGATGCATACGTCGGACAATTTTATAAATCTTCAACGCGAGACTAAGTTGTACTTTTTCGACCAAGCTGAGGATTTTCAAACCGAACCGGCCAACTCCGATATATATACTGCCATTGGTTCGGAACGGATGTAGGCATGTCTGTGAAAAGAAACATAGTGAGATATTAGAAAATAAAGTGTGGGATAGCCATAATTTATATGGCGATTTCTATACTTGGATATATTGATGAAAGAATATCAGTGTCGTTATCGGGTTGGCTTTTCTATTATGGTATAAGTCGGCCCGATATGTTTATTCCCGATAAAACGATATTGAGGCAATTGCTAAATATGAAAATATTTTGTACTTTTGCAAGGTGTTAGATATACAGTATTAATACATAACAAACAGAAAAACAGATATGGCAATAAAGAATATAATATTTGATTTGGGTGGTGTGATATATGATATCCGTTACGAAAACATCGCCGACAAATTTCGTAGCTATGGAGTGACCGACTTTGAGAAACTATATTCCAAAGCATTTCAAACCGATACAATAGATTTGTTTGAAGAGGGCAAGATATCCGTAGAAGAGTTTAGAGATTATTTGCGAAACCTTACATCTCTGCCGTTGACAGATAGTCAGATAGACGAGGCTTGGAATGCTATTTTGATAGGAATTCCCAAAGAACGTTTGGAGTTGTTGGGTATGTTGCGATTGAAATATAATATTTTTCTTTATAGCAATACCAATAAGATAAACTACGATAAATTTACCTCAGAATTGAATGCGAAGTATGGTTTTGATGTGTTTGAAGTGACGTTTAAGAAAGCCTATTTCTCGCAAATATTACAGATACGAAAACCCAAACCGGAGGGATTTCAAGCCATCGTTTCGGAACAACAATTGAACCCTTCCGAAACACTTTTCATCGATGATAGCCCACAGCATATCGAGGCGGCCAGAAAGGTAGGGTTGCATGCTTATCACCTAACAGGTGGCGAAACATTAGAGCAATTGTTCAGATGTAACCTTGATTTGCGTGAAGATGTTGTTTTATAGTTACTTGTGTTATTTAACGTTGAAAGCACAAAAAAATGAACAAAAAAACGCGTAAAATTCTAATAATTGGCATGATAAAACAAATAAAAACTGTTGAAAACTTATTTTGAAGTATAACTTTTTTGCATATAATTTATGTTGTAAATACTTGAAATATAGTGTGTATTTAATATTTTAACTTTTTTTTTGACGTAAAAGAGCGTTTAAACTACTATATGTGGAAAAAAAATCGTAATTTTGCAATCCCAAAATAGTGGGTAAAACTATAGTAATTTAAACATTTTAAAGTATAATATGCCAACAATTCAACAATTAATCCGTAAAGGACGTCAACAAATGGAGTACAAAAGTAAATCTCCAGCATTGGATTCTTGTCCACAACGTAGAGGAGTTTGTACGCGTGTATATACAACCACTCCTAAAAAACCTAACTCAGCAATGCGTAAGGTGGCTAGAGTTCGTTTGACAAATCAAAAAGAAGTGAATGCTTACATTCCAGGTGAAGGCCACAACTTGCAAGAACACTCTATCGTGATGATCAGAGGCGGCCGTGTAAAAGATTTGCCAGGTGTAAGATATCATATCATCCGCGGTGCGTTAGATACATCGGGAGTAGATGGTAGAAGACAAAGACGTTCGAAATATGGTGCTAAACGTCCAAAACAAGCAGCAAAGTAAAGAAACTAATAACAAATAATTAGAGCTTTTAAGAGTAATGAGAAAAGCAAGACCAAAAAAGAGAATTATTTTACCAGATCCAAAATATAATGATACATTGGTTACTAAATTTGTAAATAACCTAATGTTGGGTGGTAAAAAAACAACTGCATATAAAATATTTTACGAAGCAATAGATGTTGTTGCAGATCGTACAAAAGAAGATGGATTGGAAGTATGGAAAAAAGCGTTAGCAAACGTTACGCCATCTGTAGAAGTACGTAGCCGCAGAATTGGTGGAGCAACATTCCAAATTCCATCAGAAATACGTCCAGAACGTAAGATGTCTATCGGAATGAAAAACCTAATAGGTTATGCTCGTAAAAGAGGTGAAAAAACAATGGCTTTGAAATTGGCTAGTGAAATTCAAGCCGCTTACAAAGAAGAAGGTGCAGCTTTCAAACGTAAAGAAGAAACTCACAGAATGGCAGAAGCTAACAAAGCATTCTCTCACTTCAGATTTTAATTATAGTAAATAAAGATTATTAAGATAACCGAAACAAACATGTCTGAATTAAAATATACAAGAAACATAGGCATTATGGCTCATATCGACGCTGGTAAAACTACTACGACTGAGCGTATTTTGTTCTATACAGGAAAGAACTATAAATTGGGTGAAACCCACGATGGATCGGCCACAATGGACTGGATGGCACAGGAGCAAGAAAGAGGTATTACTATCACTTCTGCAGCTACCACTGTGTTTTGGAATTATCAAAATAATCAATACAAATATAATATTATCGACACTCCGGGCCACGTAGATTTTACTGTAGAAGTGGAACGTTCGTTGAGAGTGTTGGACGGAGCAGTGGCATTGTTCTGTGCTGTTGGTGGTGTAGAACCTCAATCAGAAACTGTTTGGCGTCAAGCTGATAAATACAGAGTGCCAAGAATTGCTTTCATTAATAAAATGGATAGAGCCGGTGCCGATTTTTTCTCGGTTATGAACCAGATTAAAGAACGTTTGGGAACCAATCCTATTCCATTGCAAATTCCAATTGGACAAGAAGATTTGTTTAAAGGTGTTGTGGATTTGATTCGCAACAAAGCTCTTATTTGGGACGAAGCTTCTAATGGAACTAAATTTTACGAAGTTCCTATGCCAGACGATTTGAAAGACATAGTAGACGAATATCGTCAAAAATTGATCGAAGGCGTAGCAGAAGATAACGAAGCATTGATGGAAAAATTCTTCGAAGATCCTGATTCAATTACTGAAGAAGAAATATTAGCTCAAATTCGTAAAGCAACATTGGAAATGAGAATTACACCGGTATTGTGTGGTGCTTCTTTTAAAAACAAAGGTATCCAATCGTTGTTAGACGCTGTTGCAGCATTCTTGCCAAGTCCAATGGATGTAGGTTCTGTTGATGGTATTAATCCAAAAACAGACGAAGCAGAAAGCCGTCCAATTGATGTTAAAGCTCCATTTTCAGCTTTGGCATTTAAGATAGCTACCGACCCTTACGTTGGCCGTATTTGTTTCTTTCGTGTGTATTCTGGTAAATTAGAATCGGGTTCGTATGTTTATAATGCATCAACAGGCAAAAAAGAACGTATTTCACGTATCATGCAAATGCACGCTAATAAACAAAATCCGATGGATGTGATTTCGGCAGGAGATATAGGAGCTGCTGTTGGATTTAAAGATATTAAAACCGGAAACACATTGTGTGCAGAAGACCACCCAATCATACTAGAATCAATGAAATTCCCAGAACCGGTGATAGGTATCGCAATCGAACCTAAAACACAAGGTGACATTGATAAAATGAATAACGCATTGGTGAAATTGGTAGAAGAGGATCCAACACTTGTAGTTAAGAGTGATGAATCGTCTGGACAAACTGTTATCAATGGTATGGGTGAATTGCACTTGGATATCATCTTGGATAGATTGAAGAGAGAATTCAATGTAGAAGTAAATCAAGGTGCTCCACAAGTAGCTTACAAAGAAGCTATCACTGCAAGTTTCCAACATAGAGAAGTATACAAAAAACAAACTGGTGGTAGAGGTAAGTTTGCTGATATTATATTTGAGATAGGTCCCGCAGACGAAGGTGTTAAAGGATTACAATTCATTAATGAAGTTAAAGGTGGTAATATCCCAAAAGAATACATGCCTGCTATAGAAAAAGGTTTCAAAATGTCTATGGAAAATGGTGTGTTGGCAGGATATCCAATGGAAAGTATGAAGGTTCGCATTATAGATGGTTCTTACCATCCAGTGGATTCAGATGCATTGTCGTTTGAATTGTGTGCACGCGTAGGCTTCAAAGAAGCTTGTCGTAAAGCGAAACCAATACTATTGGAACCAATCATGAAATTGGAAGTGTTGACACCAGATGCTTATTTAGGTGATGTAACCGGAGACTTGAATCGTCGTAGAGGTGTATTGGAAAATGTATTAGCTAAAGTAGGTGTTCAAGCTATTCAAGCTAAAGTTCCATTGCAACAAATGTTTGGCTATGTAACAGCATTGAGAACAATAACTTCGGGACGTGCAAATTCGACAATGGAATTCTCACATTATGCCGAATTGCCAAAAGACTTGTCAGAAAATATTCTAAAGAAATAATTATTAATATAAACGAGTTTATAAAAATCGAAAACCGTGAGTCAAAGAATTAGAATCAAACTAAAATCGTACGATCATAATTTGGTAGATAAATCAGCCGAAAAGATCGTTAAAACCGTAAAAATGACGGGTGCGGTTGTTAATGGACCTATTCCATTGCCAACCAATAAAAAGATTTTTACAGTAAACCGTTCGACTTTCGTCAATAAAAAATCAAGAGAACAATTCGAATTGAGCTCTTACAAAAGATTGATGGATATTTACAGTACATCTGCAAAAACTATCGATGCATTGATGAAGTTGGAGTTGCCGAGCGGTGTAGAAGTAGAAATTAAAGTGTGATAATAATCAGTTGAGGTTTATTTAGAAACATGCTGATTTTAAAAAAAATCTGATTAACAAAAAAACGAAATGTCAGGATTATTAGGAAAAAAAGTAGGAATGACCAGTTTGTTTGATGCCAACGGAAAACAAATTCCGTGCACAGTGATAGAAGCTGGTCCTTGTGTAGTAACACAAGTAAAAACAATTGAAAAAGATGGTTATGAAGCCATCCAATTAGCTTTCGGAGAAAAGAAAGAAAGTCGTACTACCAAACCAATGAGAGGTCACTTTGCAAAAGCAAATACAACTCCAAAAAGGTATTTGGCTGAATTTTCTCGTTTTGAAGAAGGAAGTAAAAAATCGTTTGGAGAAGTATTAGACGTTACAGTTTTCCAAGAAGGAGAATTTGTTGATGTTGTAGGTACATCCAAAGGTAAAGGATTTCAAGGTGTTGTAAAAAGACATGGTTTTAGTGGAGTTGGTGATGTAACCCACGGTCAACATGACCGCTTGAGAGCTCCAGGTTCTGTAGGAGCATCTTCGTATCCTTCGCGTTTGTTTAAAGGATTGCGTATGGCTGGTCAAACAGGAGCAAAACGTGTAAAGGTTCAAAACCTTCAAATCGTAAAAATAATTTCCGAAAAGAATTTGATGTTAGTTAAAGGATCTGTACCAGGACCTAAAGGATCAATTTTAAAAATAGAGAGATGGAGCTAAAAGTATATAATATCAATGGAAGCGAAACAGGTAGAACTGTTGTTTTAGATGATTCTATATTCGCAATAGAGCCTAATGATCACGCTATATATTTAGATGTAAAACAATATTTAGCAAATCAACGTCAAGGAACTCACAAATCAAAAGAAAGAAGCGAAGTAAGTGGATCTACTAAAAAATTAGGTCGTCAAAAAGGTGGTGGTGGTGCACGTCGTGGTGACATTAATTCTCCACTTTTAGTAGGTGGTGGTCGTGTTTTTGGACCAAAGCCAAGAGATTATCGTTTTAAATTAAATATAAAATTGAAACGTTTGGCTCGTCGTTCGGCTTTGAGCTATAAAGCTGCTGAAAATAAGATTACAGTAGTTGAAGATTTCACAATGGAAGCTCCAAAAACTAAAAAGATGCTTGAAATTATGAAGAATTTGAATGTAGCAGAAAAAAAATCATTATTTATTTTCTCAGAATCAAATAATTTCGTATCTTTGTCTGCTAGAAACCTACAAAATGTAAAAGTTGCAAATGTTTTACAGTTAAATACTTACGACGTTGTTAATGCAACAAATTTGATCATTTCGGAGGCTTCTTTAGTAGAAATTGCCCGTGTTTTGGCAACAAATAAATAGTAGTGTGAATAAATTTAAGAAACTTTAACACGATGAATATTATAGTAAAACCGCTGATAAGTGAAAAAATGAACAAAGCTACCGAGAAGATGTCGAATCGTTATGGCTTTGTTGTTGATAAACGGGCGAATAAAATTCAAATAAGAAACGCTGTGGAAAGTTTTTACAACGTAAAAGTTGTTGATGTGAATACGATGAATTACAGTGGAAAAGTAAAATCTCGTTACACAAAATCTGGCTTTTTGACAGGAAAAACAGCAGCATTTAAAAAAGCTATAGTAACATTAGCAGAAGGTAATACAATAGATTTTTATAGCAATATTTAAGAAGAGAAATGGCTTTAAAAAAATTCAAACCGACAACACCAGGACAACGTCATAAAGTAGTTGTTACTTTTGACGATATAACAGCCTCCAAACCAGAAAAAAGTTTGGTAATGGGTCGTAGCAAATCGGGTGGTAGAAATAATCAAGGTAAAATGACTATGCGCTATATTGGTGGTGGTCATAAACAAGCTTATCGTTTTGTAGACTTTAAGCGCGAAAAAGATTCTATCCCTGCAGTAGTAAAAACTATCGAATATGATCCTAATCGTACATCTCGTATAGCATTGGTATGCTATGCTGATGGCGAAAAACGTTATATCTTGGCTCCTCAAGGATTGAAAGTCGGTCAGACTATTATGTCAGGTAGCGGAATTGCCCCGGAAATAGGCAACACATTAACTTTGGCTGAAATACCATTCGGTACATTAATTCACAATATCGAATTAAGACCTGGTCAAGGTGCAAAAATGGTACGTAGTGCAGGTGCTTATGCACAATTAATGTCGAGAGATGGAAAATACGCAATTATTAAAATGCCTTCGGGAGAAATGCGTATGATTCTTCAAGCATGTAAAGCTACTATCGGAGTTGTGTCGAATCCAGAACATAACTTGGAAGTTTCTGGTAAAGCAGGTAGAAATCGTTGGTTAGGTCGTCGTCCACGTAACCGTGGTGTTGTAATGAACCCAGTAGATCACCCAATGGGTGGTGGTGAAGGACGCCAAGCAGGAGGACACCCACGTTCACGTAAGGGTATCCCAGCTAAGGGTTACAAGACTCGTGCTCCTAAGAAACATTCGAGCAAGTATATTGTAGAAAGAAGAAAGAAGTAATAAACGATTAAATTAATTAGAAGATGAGTCGTTCTTTAAAGAAAGGTCCGTACATTTTCCATAAGTTGGAAAAAAGGGTGATTGAGGCACAAGAAGCTAATAAGAAAGTTACCATTAAAACATGGTCGAGAGCTTCTATGATTTCTCCAGATTTCGTTGGACAAACGATAGCTGTCCATAATGGAAATAAATTCATCCCTGTATATGTTACTGAAAATATGGTAGGACATAAATTGGGAGAATTTGCTCCAACGAGAATTTTCCGCGGACATGCCGGACAAAAAGATAAAGGTAATAAATAAAATTTAATTCGCAGAAATGGGACGTAGAAAACATGATAGTGCCGAAGCACGCAAAGAAGCCAAAAAAACTATATATATGGCAAAGTTGGTAAACAATCCAACTTCGCCTAGAAAGACACGTTTAGTGGCTGATTTAATTCGTGGATTGGATGTAGATAAAGCATTGGGTATTTTACAATATAGCCCAAGAGAGTCTGCACCTAAAATGCGTAAACTTTTACTATCTGCTATAGCTAATTGGCAAGCAAAAAATGAAGGTAAAAGAATTGAAGATAACGAATTGTACATCAAATATATTATGGTTGATGGCGGTCGTCAAATGAAAAGATTACGCACTGCTCCACAAGGAAGAGGATACAGAATTAAAAAACGTTCAAATCATATTACTATGATATTAGGAAATAGATTGGACGAAAAAAAGGTATCTGCAGTTCCTCAAAAAGAAGAAGAATAAAATTAGTAAATTCACAAAGAGATAAACAGAATGGGACAAAAAACTAACCCAATAGGTAACAGATTAGGAATCATCAGAGGATGGGATTCCAATTGGTATGGTGGCAGAAAGTTCGAACAAAAATTGGTAGAAGATGATAAGATAAGAAAATACCTAAATGCTCGACTTGCAAAAGCTGGTATATCAAAAATATATATCGAAAGAACCTTAAAACTGTTGACCGTAACTATAAATACTGCTAGACCAGGTTTGATTATTGGAAAAGCTGGTTCTGAAGTTGATAAATTAAAAGAAGAATTAAAGAAGGTAACAGGAAAAGAAGTTCAAATTAATATTTCTGAAGTGAAACGTCCAGAAATAGATGCTGTTTTGGTTGCTCAAAATATCGCAAAACAAATCGAAGGACGTGTTCAATATCGTAGAGCTATTAAGATGGCTATCGCTTCTACAATGAGAGTTGGTGCAGAAGGTATAAAAGTTTCTGTATCGGGTCGTATAGGTGGTGCTGAAATGGCTCGTACTGAACATTACAAAGAAGGAAGAACTCCATTACATACATTGCGTGCTGATATTGATTATTCTCAAGCAGAAGCACACACTACTTATGGTAGAATAGGTGTTAAAGTATGGATATGCCGTGGACTTATTTATGGAAAAAGAGAGTTGGTTCCCTCTACAGTAGGAGGTCCTCAAAAGGAAAAAAGACCAGCACATGGATCTAATCGTCCGGCATCGGGTTCTCGTCCAAAAAGAAATAGAAATAATAAAGGTTAAAAATTTCAATAAAGAAAAGTAACAATGTTACAGCCGAAAAAAACAAAATATAGAAAGCAGCAGAAAGGTAGAATCAAAGGTAACGCACATAGAGGTTATGAACTTTCTTTTGGTACTTTTGGTATTAAATCCTTAGAAACATGTTTTATTACAGGAAGACAAATAGAGGCTGCACGTCAAGCGGTAACACGTCACATGAAACGTGAAGGACAAATATGGATACGTATATTTCCAGATAAATCCATAACCAAGAAACCTAATGAAGTACGTATGGGTAAAGGTAAGGGTGCTCCTGAATATTTTGTAGCTCGTGTTATGCCAGGAACAGTATTGTTTGAATGCGAAGGCGTTCCTATGGAAGTTGCAAAAGAAGCATTACGCTTAGCTGCTCAAAAATTACCTGTTACAACTAAATTTGTTGTAAAAAGAGATTATGTAGAAGAAGCTTAATAACAATAAGAAAGATGAAAAACCAATTAGTATTAAAAGAGCTTTCGACTGCTGAAGTTCAGGAAAGATTAGATGTGGAGAGAGCATTATTGCAAAAAATGAGAATCAATCATGCAATATCTCCAATCGAAAATCCAAATAAAATTAAAGAAAGTAGAAAGATAATTGCTCGTTGCATGACAGAGCTTCGCAAACGAGAAATTGCAGAAAGCGGCAAATAGTAAAGGAGTAATTAAATTTAATCCAAAATAGAAGATGGAAAGAAATTTAAGAAAAGAAAGAATAGGTCTTGTTGTGAGCAATAAAATGGAAAAATCCATTGTTGTTTTGGTAGAACGCAAAGTGAAACATCCTAAATACGGAAAGTTCGTAAAGAAAAGTACCAAATTCATGGCTCATGATGAAAAGAATGAATGCAACATTGGAGATACTGTAAGAATAATGGAAACAAGACCATTAAGTAAGAACAAATGTTGGAGATTAGTGGAAATAATAGAAAGAGCTAAATAATATGATACAACAAGAATCAAGATTAGTAGTTGCCGATAATAGTGGTGCTAAAAGTGCACTTTGTATAAGAGTACTAGGAGGTACAAAAAGAAGATATGCGTCGGTTGGAGACAAAATTGTTGTGGCAATTAAAGATGCATTACCATCGGGCAACGTTAAGAAGGGAGCTGTTTCAAAAGCTGTTGTAGTTCGTACAAAAAAAGAAGTAAGACGTCAAGACGGATCATATATTCGTTTTGATGACAATGCTTGTGTCTTGTTGACAGCAACAGATGAGTTACGTGGAACACGTATTTTTGGACCTGTAGCACGTGAATTGCGTGAAAAACAGTATATGAAAATTGTTTCATTAGCTCCTGAAGTTTTATAAAAGTAAAAACACTGGAAAAAGATATGAAATTGCACGTAAAAAAAGGGGATATGGTTAAAGTACTTGCAGGTGACTATAAAGGAACTGTTGCAAAAATTTTAGCGGTATATCCTGAAAAGAATCGAGCCATTGTAGAAGGAGTTAACGTAATAAAAAAGCATACTAAACCAAATGCTAAAAATACGCAAGGTGGCATAATAGAAAAAGAGGCTCCTATTCATATTTCTAATCTAATGCTTGTGGAAAATAAAGTTGCTACAAGAATAGGAAGAAGAATTGATGAAAAAACAGGTAAATTAGTGCGTTATTCTAAAAAATCAGGGGAGGTGATTAAATAATGGAATATACACCAGCATTAAAAGAAAGATATAAAAAAGAGATTGTTCCAGCTTTGACAAAAGAATATAGTTATGGAACAATAATGGAAGTACCTCGTTTGGTAAAAATAACTTTGAACCAAGGTCTTGGTAAGGCTGCTATCGCAGACAAAAAAGTTATCGATCAAGGTATTGAAGAAATGACATTGATAACAGGTCAAAAAGCTGTTGCAACTAAATCGAAAAAAGATATTTCGAACTTTAAATTGAGAAAAGGAATGCCAATTGGAGTACGTGTTACATTGCGTGGCGATAGAATGTACGAATTTTTGGAACGTTTAATTACAGCGTCTATTCCTCGTATCAGAGATTTTAGAGGTATCAATGATAAAGGTTTCGATGGAAAAGGTAATTATACATTCGGTATTTCTGAACAAATCATTTTCCCAGAAATAGATATCGATAAAATTGGTCGCATCCAAGGTATGGATATTACTTTTGTAACGACAGCTAAAACAGATAAAGAAGCAATGTCGTTGTTGAAAGAATTCGGTTTACCATTTAAAAATCAAAAATAGAAGAAATGGCTAAAGAATCAATAAAAGCAAGAGAACGCAAAAGAGAAAAGATGGTAGCTAAATATGCTACAAAGCGTGCCGCTTTAAAGGAAATGGTACGAGTTGGAAATCCTGAAGAAGTAGAAAAAGCTGTAATAGCATTGCAAAAGTTACCAAAAAATGCATTACCTGTTCGTTTACACAATCGTTGTAAATTGACTGGTCGTCCAAAAGGATATATGCGTCAATTTGGTATTTCGCGTATCAACTTCCGCGAAATGGCTATTTCGGGATTAATACCTGGTGTTAAAAAAGCAAGTTGGTAAAAAGAAAATAAATAATCGTTAAACACAAAATAATAACGAAAATGGTAACAGATCCAATTGCAGATTACTTGACTCGAATGAGAAATGCTATCATGGCGAAACATAGAGTCGTTGAGATTCCTGCATCAAATTTAAAGAAAGAAATAACAAAAATTCTTTTCGAAAAAGGATATATTTTGAATTATAAATTTGATGAAGAAGCAAAACCTCAAACTATTAAAATTGCTTTGAAATATCACCCTGTAACTAAAATGTCGGCTATAACAAATCTAACAAGAGTAAGTAGCCCAGGGTTGCGTAGATATGTAGGAGTAGAAAAAATGCCTCGAGTATTGAATGGATTAGGTATTGCTATCGTTTCTACATCAAAAGGATTGATGACAGATAAAGAAGCTCGCAGTTTGAATGTGGGTGGTGAAGTTTTATGTTACATCAGCTAATTCAATAAAAAGATAGGAGAATAAAAGAAATGTCAAGAATAGGTAAATTACCCATACAATTGCCAGCAGGAGTGGAATTAACTGTATCTTCAGAAAATGAAGTAACAGTTAAAGGTCCACTTGGTGTATTAACTCAAAAAGTAGATCCATGTATCTCGTTTTCTATCGAAGACGGAGTTGTTCATTTAACTCGTCAATCAGAAGCGAAAGAACACAAATCTAAACATGGATTGTATAGAGCGTTAGTAGCCAATATGGTGACTGGTGTATCTCAAGGATTTAAAACAGTACAAGAAGTTATTGGTGTGGGTTATAAAGTTCAAGCCAATGGGCAAGTGTTAGAATTATCGTTAGGATTTTCTCACAATGTTTATTTCGAGTTGCCCAAAGAAATAAAGGTAGAAACTTTGACAGAAAAAGGTAAGAATCCTCTAATAACTTTATCTTCCATAGATAAACAATTATTGGGACAAGTTGCAGCAAAAATACGCTCGTTGCGTAAACCTGAACCTTACAAAGGAAAAGGTATTCGTTTTCAAGGTGAAGAAGTTCGCAAGAAAGCTGGTAAAGCTGCTGCTAAATAGTATAAATTTTAAAAGCAGATACTAATGGCAACAAAAAAAGATATAAGAAGAACAAAAATTAAATATAGAATTCGTCATAAAGTAAGCGGAACAGAAACTACTCCTCGCTTAACTGTATTTAGAAGCAATAAAGAAATTTATGCTCAATTGATTGACGATGTTAAAGGTGTAACACTAGTAGCAGCATCTTCGTTAGAAAAGTCTGTAGAAAAGAGTGGTACAAAAATAGAAATGGCAGCAAAAGTAGGTAAATTAGTAGCCGAAAGAGCACTTGCTTCAGGAATTAATTCCGTAGTATTTGACCGTAATGGTTATTTATATCACGGACGTGTTAAATCGTTGGCTGATGCAGCCAGAGAAGGAGGATTAAAATTCTAAAGATTATGGCAGACGTAAACGTAAAAAGAGTAAAATCAAGCGAGATTGAATTCAAAGATCGTCTTGTAGCAATTAATAGAGTAACGAAAGTAACCAAGGGTGGTAGAACTTTTAGTTTTTCTGCTATCGTTGTTATTGGCAATGAAAATGGTGTTGTAGGTTACGGTTTAGGTAAAGCAAAAGAAGTAGCTGCTGCTGTTCAAAAAGGAGTTGATGATGCAAAGAAAAATTTGATAAAAGTTCCTATTTTGAAAGGTACAGTTCCTCACGAACAAATTGGTAAATATAGCGGTGCAAAAGTCTTTTTGAAACCAGCTGCTCCAGGTACTGGAGTAATCGCAGGTGGTGCTATGCGTGCTGTTTTGGAAAGTGTTGGAGTAAAAGATGTGTTAGCTAAATCAAAAGGCTCATCGAATCCTCATAGTGTTGTTAAAGCTACAATCAATGCTCTATTACAAATGAAAGATCCTTACATGGTAGCTCAGTTAAGAGGTATTTCTATGGATAAAGTTTTTAATGGATAATAAACGACTAATACATAGGTGAGATGAAGATATTAAGAATTAAACAAGTGAAAAGTATAATTGGTCGTCCAGCACGCCAAAAAAGAACTTTAGAAGCATTGGGATTAAGAAAAATCAATCATGAGCGTGAAATTCAAGCCACACCTCAAATATTGGGTATGATTGAAAGTGTAAAACACTTAATCACAGTAGAAGAAGTATAATTAGTACTGTAATTAATTTATAAAAGAAGAGATATGAATTTAAGTAGTCTTAAACCGGCAGAAGGTTCTGTAAAAAAATCAAAACGTATTGGTAGAGGTCAAGGTTCTGGTAAAGGAGGTACTTCTACACGTGGTCATAAAGGGGCAAAATCCCGTTCTGGCTACTCGCGTAAGATTGGATTCGAAGGTGGTCAAATGCCTTTGTATAGAAGAGTTCCTAAATTCGGTTTTAAAAATATAAATCGTGTTGAATATATTGGTATTAATATCGATGTATTAAATGATTTAGTTGTAAGTAAAAATATTACAACTTTTGATGTTGAAATATTGAAACAAAATGGTTTAATTTCTTCGAAAGATAAAGTGAAAATTTTGGGTAGAGGCGAATTAACTGCTAAAATAGACGTCACTGCACATGCCATATCTAAATCTGCAAGAAAAGCAATTGAAGATAAAGGAGGTGTTATTACTTTATTGAATACTAATAATAACGAAGAAACTAAATAATAAGCTAATTTTCTATGAAGAGATTAATCACTACAATTAAAAACATCTGGGCTATCGAGGATCTTCGTAAGCGTATATTGTATACTTTATCTTTGGTATTAGTATATCGCATCGGTTCGTATGTCGTACTTCCCGGTGTTGATCCTAGTCAACTTAGTGGTTTGCAAAGTCAAACTCAAGAAGGTATAATGGGATTATTAAATATGTTTTCGGGTGGAGCTTTTGCCAATGCTTCCATTTTTGCATTAGGAATTATGCCCTACATTACGGCATCTATTGTTGTACAGTTGTTGGTGATGGTAGTGCCTTATTTTCAAAAGAAGCAAAGAGAAGGAGAGAGTGGCCGTCGACAAATGACTCAGATAACACGTTATTTGACCATACTTGTTACAATTTTGCAGGCTCCTGCATATATAACAAATATGATGTCTCAATTGGGAGCTTCGACCACTGCTATCTATCCTTTTGATGGAAGTGATCCTTCTGTATTCTTTTGGATATCGAGTATTTTGATATTGACAAGTGGAACTTTGTTTGTAATGTGGCTTGGTGAACGTATTACAGATAAGGGTATTGGAAATGGTATCTCGTTATTGATTATGGTTGGTATCATTGCTCGTTTACCTTTTGCTCTTGTTGGAGAATTTGGTTCTCGTATGGAAGAAGGTGGCGGATTGATTATGTTCTTAGTAGAAATTGTAATTTGGTTAGTTGTAATTTTACTTTGTATACTTTTGGTACAAGGAACAAGAAAAATTCCTGTACAATATGCTAAACGTGTAATAGGTAATAAACAATATGGTGGTGTACGTCAGTATATACCATTGAAAGTAAATGCTGCCGGAGTAATGCCTATAATTTTTGCTCAAGCAATAATGTTTATTCCTATAACATTGTTGGGATTCTCTGATTCACAATCAGGATCGGGATTCTTAGCTGTATTTTCTGATTTTAATGGTTTTTGGTATAATTTCGTATTTGCAATTTTAATTATTGCATTTACATTCTTCTACACTGCTATTGCGATTAATCCTAATCAAATGGCTGATGATATGAAAAAGAATGGTGGTTTTATACCAGGTGTTAAACCAGGAAAGAAAACTGCGGAATACCTTGAAAATATATTATCGAAAATTACATTACCAGGTTCTATTTTCTTAGCAATTGTGGCTATTTTGCCTGCATTTGTAAGTTTACTAGGGGTTAACTCTCAATTCGCACAATTTTATGGTGGAACTTCGTTGTTGATTATGGTAGGTGTTATTTTGGACACTTTACAACAAATAGAAAGCCACTTGTTGATGCGTCATTATGATGGATTAACCAAGACTGGTCGTATAAAAGGTCGTTCTTCGTTACCAGCATAAAAATATTGATAATGATACTTCTAAAAAGTCAAGAAGAGATAGAGCAAATAAGAAAGAGTTCTTTGCTTGTTGGAAGAACATTAGCAGAAGTTGGAAAACACATAAAACCCGGTGTTACTACTGCTTTCTTGGATAAAATTGGAGAACAATTTATCCGAGATAATGGAGCAACACCGGTCTTTAAAGGTTATGGTGGATTTCCATCTGCTTTGTGTATTTCTATTAATGATGAAATTGTTCATGGCTTTCCTTCTGATAAACGTTTTTTGGAAGATGGTGATATAGTTTCTATAGATTGTGGTACTGATTTAAATGGGTTTATAGGAGATTCTGCCTATACATTTATGGTAGGAGAAGTTAAACCTGAAGTCCAAAAACTATTGAAAGTAACCAAAGAGGCTCTTTATTTGGGTGTAGAAAAATGTGTAGAAGGTAATAGATTGGGTGATATCGGACATGCGATTCAAACACATATTGAGAAAAATGGTTTTTCTGTAGTTCGAGAAATGTGTGGGCATGGGGTAGGAATTAAGTTACACGAAGACCCTAATGTATGTAATTATGGGAAGCCAGGTACTGGTCCATTATTGAAAGCAGGAATGGTTTTTGCTATTGAACCTATGGTTAACTTGGGTTCTAAAAATGTTAAGTTTATTAATGATGGTTGGACACCTGTGACTAAGGATGGCAAACCATCTGCACATTTTGAACATGATGTTGCTATAGGAAAAGATAAGGCCGATTTGCTTTCGACTTTTGAAGAAATAGAAAAATTAATGACAAACCAACAATAAAATATTATATGGCAAAGCAATCTTCGATACAATTAGACGGAACAGTTATAGAGTCGTTGGGAAACGCAATGTTTCGTGTAGAATTAGAAAATGGACATGTTATCATCGCTCATATATCTGGAAAAATGAGAATGCATTACATCAAGATATTGCCTGGTGATAAAGTTCAGATAGAAATGTCTCCTTATGATTTGACAAAAGGAAGAATTACTTATCGACATAAATAAGAATTAAAACAGATAAAATATAATATAAAATGAAAGTAAGAGCATCTGTAAAGAAAAGATCCCCAGAATGTAAAGTCGTTCGTAGAAAAGGGGTTGTTTATGTAATCAACAAAAAAAATCCTAAGTTTAAACAAAGACAAGGATAATAATTAATTAAAAGAATAGAAATCAGTTTATGGCAAGAATTGCAGGTATTGATTTACCCAAAAACAAAAGAGGAGAGATAGGTTTAACCTATATTTTCGGCATTGGAAGAAGTACTGCTCAAAAGATTTTGACTAAAGCAGGAATTGATGTAAACAAAAAGGTGCAAGACTGGACCGATGATGAACAAAATGCTATTCGTAATATAATTAACGAAGAGTATAAAGTAGAAGGAGCATTGCGTTCGGAAGTTCAAATGAACATCAAACGTTTGATGGACATTGGATGCTACAGAGGTATTCGTCACCGTTTAGGATTGCCTTTGCGTGGTCAAAGTACAAAAAACAATGCACGTACTCGTAAGGGTAAAAAGAAAACAATTGCTAACAAGAAGAAAGCACCTAAATAGTAGATAGCAAAGAATAAAAGGTGCGACCAATTACGGATCATATGTAGAATTTAGGAGTAATTGGATAACAAATGGTTAAATTAAACAATAAAAGTTTAAAAGAAAAATGGCAAAAACTTCAAAACCAACTAAAAAAAGAGTTGTAAAAGTTGAACCAATGGGAAGAGCATGTATTTTTGCTTCTTTCAACAACGTAATAGTATCGTTGACAAATAATGCCGGTCAAGTGATTTCTTGGTCATCATCGGGAAAAATGGGATTCCGTGGATCGAAGAAAAACACTCCGTATGCTGCACAAATGGCTGCGGAAGATTGCGGTAAAGTTGCTTATGACTTGGGTCTACGCAAAGTAAAAGTCTTTGTAAAAGGACCAGGTTCAGGAAGAGAATCTGCAATCCGTGCGATTAACACTTGTGGTATAGAAGTGATGGAAATCGTGGATATTACTCCACTTCCACACAATGGTTGTAGACCTCCTAAACGTCGTCGCGTTTAATCGAGGAAGTTAATTGAGTTTTTAATTTTTATATCTTAATTAAAATGGCAAGATATACTGGACCTAAAAGTAAAATAGCAAGAAGATTTAGAGACCCCATATTTGGAGCAGATAAAGCATACGAAAAGAAAAATTATCCTCCAGGAATGCACGGACAAAACAGACGTCGTGCAAAAATTTCTGAGTATGGTGTTCAATTGCAAGAAAAGCAAAAAGCAAAATATACCTATGGTATTTTGGAAAAACAATTTAGAAACTTGTTCCACGAAGCTTCTCGTAGAGGAGGTATCACTGGTGAAGTATTGTTGCAATTGATTGAAGCTCGTTTGGACAATGTAGTTTATCGTCTAGGTATAGCTAGAACACGTGCTCAAGCTCGTCAATTAGTGTCTCATCGTCATATTGCAGTTAATGGTAATGTAGTTAATATTCCTTCATATTCATTGAAAGAAGGAGATATCGTTTCTGTAAGAGAACGTTCGAAATCGTTGGAAATTATTGTAGATTCATTAGCAGGTCATGCTACTCGTTATTCTTGGTTAGAATGGGATGAAGCAAACATGTCAGGAAAATTCTTGAATTATCCTCAACGTGCAGATATTCCAGAAAATATCAAAGAACAATTGATCGTTGAATTGTACTCTAAATAATAGTATTTAGAATATACATTAAGCGAATGAACTCAAAAATAAAATAAGAAACAACGAGAAAGGATAAAAAATGGCAATATTAGCTTTTCAAAAACCTGATAAGGTTATCATGTTAGAATCGGATGACTTTCGTGGAAGATTCGAATTTCGCCCGTTAGAGTCAGGATATGGTGTAACGATAGGAAACGCTTTACGACGTATTCTTTTAAATTCGTTGGAAGGTTATGCTATTACATCTGCTTTTATCGAAGGTATCGCTCACGAGTTTGATACTTTGGAAGGCGTTGTAGAAGATATGACTGATATTATCTTGAATTTAAAACAAATACGCTTCCGTCAACAAATAGAAGGTAATGATTCCGAAAAAGTATCTTGTAAGATAACGGAGAAAAACGTTTTCACAGCCGGAGATTTGAATAATTTCTTGAATGGATTCCAAGTATTGAATCCTGAAATAGAAATTTGTCACATGGATCCTTCAGTTACCATTAATGCTGAATTCACTATCGAAAAAGGTAGAGGCTATGTACCTGCTGAAGAAAATAAAAAAGGTTCGGATAAAATAGGTGTTATTGCTATTGATTCGATTCATACTCCTATAAAAAATGTTCAATATTACATCGAAAACTATCGTGTAGAACAAAAAACGGATTATGAAAAACTACTTTTTGATATTCAGACAGATGGTTCTATTCATCCAAAAGAGGCTTTGAAAGAAGCTGCAACTATATTAATACAGCATTTTATGTTGTTCTCTGATGAAAAGATTTCGTTGGAAGTAGAGCCAACTCAGATTAACGAAGAATTTGATGAAAATACATTACATATTCGTCAATTGTTGAAAACAAAATTGATTGATATGGACTTGTCTGTAAGAGCGTTGAATTGTTTGAAAGTCGCAGAAGTTGAAACTTTGGGTGAATTGGTAGCATTTAATAAAGCTGATTTGTTGAAGTTTAGAAACTTCGGTAAAAAATCGTTGGCCGAACTCGAAAATTTAGTTGCATCTAAAAATTTGGATTTCGGAATGAATATAGCAAAGTATAAATTAGATAAAGAATAAACACATGAGACACGGTTGTAAAGTAAATAAATTATCAAGAACTCATGCACACAGAGTGGCTATGCTTTCAAATATGGCTACTTCGTTGATATTGCATAAAAGAGTTGAAACAACCTTAGCGAAAGCAAAAGCGCTAAGAGTATATGTTGAGCCACTCATAAACCGTTCTAAAGAGGACTCAACTCATTCTCGTCGTATAGTATTTAGCTATTTGCAAAATAAAGAGGCCGTTACAGAGCTTTTTAGAGAAATATCTCAAAAAGTAGCTGATCGTCCAGGCGGTTATACTCGTATACTTAAAACTGGTATCCGTCATGGTGATAACGCTGAAATGGCTATTATCGAGCTTGTTGATTACAACGAAAACATGTTGAAAGAAACAAAAACAACAAAAGCTAAATCTACTCGTAGAAGTCGTGCAAAAAAAGCTACAGATGCTCCTGTTGCTAATGTTGAATCGGCTACTGCTGAAGAAGCTAAGGCAGAATAATAAAATACAATATCAAAAAAAGCTGTCTTTTAAAGATGGCTTTTTTTGTTTGTTTTAGATAAATGAACACAAATGTGATATTTTGTGTTTGAGTAATTAATAACTAATAAAAGCTATAATTATGTCACAAATAATTGGAATAAAAGGAAGACAAATACTTGATTCAAGAGGAAATCCTACTGTAGAAGTTGATGTTTATACAGAAGGTGGTGGATTTGGTCGTGCTGCTGTTCCTTCGGGAGCTTCAACCGGTATTCACGAAGCATGTGAATTACGTGATGGCGACAAATCTGTTTTCATGGGAAAAGGTGTGTTGAAAGCTGTTCAAAGTGTAAATACAGTTCTTAACGAAGAGTTGAGAGGTATGTATGTTACTGAACAAAAAGCTATCGACAATCGTATGATTGAAATAGATGGTACTCCAAACAAAAGTAAATTGGGTGCTAATGCAATATTGGGTGTTTCGTTGGCATGTGCAAAAGCAGCAGCTATGGAAACTAACCAAGAACTTTATCGTTATATAGGTGGTACAGGTGCTTGTACTCTTCCTATACCTATGATGAACATTCTTAATGGTGGTTCTCACGCTGACAACTCTATCGACTTCCAAGAATTTATGATTATGCCTGTTGGTGCTTCTTGTTTCTCTGACGCTTTGCGTATGGGTGCTGAAGTATTCCATAACTTGCGTGGTGTATTGAAAGCTAAAGGTATGTCGACAAATGTTGGTGACGAAGGTGGTTTCGCTCCTAACTTAGGTTCGAACGAAGAAGCTATTGAAGTTGTTTTGCAAGCTATCGAAAAAGCCGGTTACAAACCAGGTGCTGATATTTGTATCGCTTTAGACCCTGCTTCTTCTGAATACTATATTCCTGAAGAAAATAAATACCACTTCAAAAAATCTTCCGGAGAAAAACTTACTCCGGCTGAAATGGTTGATTTCTGGAAAGAATGGGTAAATAAATATCCTATCATATCTATCGAAGATGGTATGGCTGAAGATGATTGGGATGGATGGAAATCTTTGACCGATACTATTGGCGATCGTTGTCAATTGGTTGGTGACGACTTATTTGTAACAAACGTAAAACGTTTACAAATGGGTATCGACAAGAAAGTTGCTAACTCTATCTTGATTAAAGTAAACCAAATCGGTACATTGACTGAAACTATCGATGCTATCAACTTGGCTTATCGCAATGGTTACACTGCTATCAGCAGCCACCGTTCGGGAGAAACTGAAGATACTACTATTGCTGACCTTGCAGTAGCTATGAATACAGGTTTGATTAAAACTGGTTCTGCTTCTCGTACCGACAGAATTTGTAAATACAATCAATTGATGCGTATTGAAGAAATGTTGGGCGACCAAGCTGTTTACTTAGGAAGAAAATTCAAATATTCTCGATAGTATAAAATGTTGTCAAGCAGACAAAATTAAAAACATATTATTGTTGATGAGAGGGGTTTTGCCTATGGCAAAACCCTTTTTAAAATGAAAAAAGCATGAATATAGCTGCATTAGTTTCCGGAGGGGTAGATAGTTCTGTAGTAGTTCATAATTTGAAAGAAATGGGCTACGACCCTACTATTTTTTATATAAGAATTGGAATGGAAGACGAGGATGGATATATTGATTGTCCATCGGAAGAGGATATTGAAATTACAACATACATAGCAAAAAAATATGGTTGTAAGTTTGAGATTGTATCGTTGCATGAAGAATATTGGCAAAATGTGGTAAGCTATACCATCGAATCGGTGAAGCGTGGTCTTACTCCAAATCCTGATATGATGTGCAATAAGCTTATAAAGTTTGGTAGTTTTGAGCAAAAATGGGGTAAATATTTTGACAAGATTGCTACAGGTCATTATGCTACTACTACCGAGATAGACGATACTGTTTTCCTATCTACTGCCAAGGATCATGTAAAAGACCAAACTTATTTTTTGGGTCAGATTAATTATATGCAGGTATCTAAGTTGATGTTCCCTATAGGACATCTTTTGAAATCGGAGGTTAGAAAGATAGCGTCTGAAGCACGTTTGCCCAGTGCCGAGCGCAAAGATAGCCAAGGTATATGCTTTTTGGGGAAAATACATTACAATGATTTTATAAAACGATATTTGGGCGAGAAAGAGGGTAAGATTGTAGAGTTTGAAACAGGAAAAATATTAGGCAAACATAAAGGTTACTGGTTTCACACCATCGGACAGCGTAAAGGTTTGGGACTGGGAGAAGGTCCTTGGTTTGTGATAAAGAAAGATATTGAAGAAAATGTTCTATATGTTTCGAGGGGTTACGATACACAAAGCCAATATGGAAATGTGGTTAATCTTTCGGCATTCCAATATATATCCAAAGATATTTGGGGTGATTTTGATAGCGTAGATGTCAAATTTAAAATACGCCATACTCCTCAGTTTACACAAGGAAAAATGACTCGTATAGGCGATGTTTTCCGTATAGAATCGGAAGATAAGATACAAGGAATAGCATCCGGACAGTTTGGGGTGGTTTACGACAACGATGCCAAATTGTGTGTAGGTAGTGGTGTTATTATATAGTTCGTGACAACACAAAGTCGCTATATACAGATAAAGATATATAAATTATATTTTAATAAGCAGAAATGGTTATAGGCTATTTCTGCTTATTTTGTTTATTTCATGTTGCAAGAGCTTTAGAAAATTTGCTGCATGGCCACCGTCCATTTGTACATGGTGGAATTGAAATGATATAGGCAATGTGGTATTGAACCATTGTTTGCGATATTTTCCCCAAATGACCATTGGATTGCTAAATTTGTCGGTGTATTGGTTGACAATGCTATCAATCTCTGTCTGAATCATTGCTGATGTGCCAACAATCATATAGTCTTCGATAAATGTACTTTTGCATTCGGTATGGCATTGTGTGGTCAGTCGTTTATAATCGGAGTAGAATTGTTGTATACTATCCGAAAAAGGTATGTCGCAAGAGTTTATACCTCCATTTTTATTGTTTACAATAACGTTTATTGCTATTTTGTCGTATTGGAATAATTTACCATGTTCGGGAAGTATAAAAAACTCGTCTATTTGGTTGGCAGTTTTGCCTATGCACCAACAGAGTAGCGAGTTGAACGATATTTTCATTTTTCTGCTTTGTTTTACTATGTTGCTTACATCAAAAGTTTTGGTCATAGTAACCATAGGCATTGGTGAACTCATCCACATTTCGAATGCCGATGCTCGGTTAGTTTCTTTTGGGTCTATTTCTTTCATTGGTGTATTGGTTAAAAATATAGCTGTAAGAAAATTTCTAATTAGTAGTATGCATTGTGATACTCAGCTTTCTATAAAAGAAATCAGTTTGCTATTAACAGTGCAAAGGTACATTTTTTATTTGATAGTAGCAAATATGGTATATGTCGACTCAGTAGGTCATGATTTTTTTTCTGAAAATGGAGATGGTAAAGAGACTTTTTTCTGAAAACGTTTGTTGCTATAATGTTTTATTGCGAAAAAATATGTAGCTATACTCGTTGGATGAATTGATTTGCTATATACCGTACGAACAATATATTTAAGGAATCCACAATACTACGAAAGAATTACCGACATATATGTGAACAGTTAAGTTTGTTTGCCAACGTAATAATATTTTGCAATGGCATTGCAACGAGTAAGAGAAAAAATTGCATTTGTATCTCCCAAGTGTTTTTAACATTTGAAGACTCTTGTATAGTTGTGTTTTTAACATTTGTCGCATACATAACGGACTGATAAAGGTGGTGTAGAGAAAATTAATAACCCATATATAAACCTTTATATATCAATCTATTTACAAATTTCTTGTACAACGATATTAGTATTTAAAAAATAGGGTGGGTCAAAATTGGTTTAAGGGCGGGGTAAAATTGATTTAGAGGCGGGGTAAAATCAATTTAGGGGCGGGGTATTTTTATGTCGGCTCCTATCGGGGTATTTTATTAAAGATATTGTTTAACAATTCAGACTTTGTATTTTAACATTTGTGTATATGCCGTCAAGGTCTTGCAATATTTATGCAATGTATATATAATAAGGTCAAATATGCTTCGGATTATTTTATCCAATGGGGTTTGTATGACAGGGGATATGTAGTTACAGCAACAATTGTTTATCTTTGCTTTTGGCTGTATGCATTGTCTTTTTCCCAATTGGATTACGACAAGGGATAGATTTTACTTGAATAAAAAAACATCAATTGCGGCGGTTAAACTCACAATTGATGTTCTGTTTTTAAAAGTTTGCTTTAAAGCAGAGTGTTATTCTGTTTTTTTGAATTTGAATTTCTTTTCTTCTCCTTTAAGTAGTCGACCTATGTTTTTGCGGTGGGTATATACTATAAATATTGCCACTGCAATAGAGAATATAAATAGTATAGGGTCAAGGTCTTCTACCCAATATACCGAGTGAATGTAGTATGTGATAGGAAAACATATAGCTGCTGTTATCGAGCCTAGCGATATGTATCGCCATATCAAAAATACTATTATGAATATTGCCAATAGTATAGCAAATATGCTGGAGTATAAGTATATAAGCACACCAAGCATAGTGGCAACGCCTTTGCCTCCTTTAAATCCTTCGTATATAGGAAATACGTGACCAAGCACTACGCATGCTGCTGCTGCAATATTGTATATTTCTAGTTGGCTGTCGAATAGGAATAGTTGTACAAACAAGTTGGCCAAAAATAATGCCAAGCAACCTTTTATCACGTCGATTATAAACACTATGATTCCTGCCTTAAGTCCCAATACTCGTATGGTGTTGGTACTTCCTGCATTTTTGCTTCCCTTGGTGCGTATGTCCACGTTGTAAAATATTCGTCCTATCCATATCGATGGACTTATAGAGCCTACCAAATAGCTTATCACCAGCCCTACCACTATACATGCAATCTCTATTATTGTCATTTTTTTATTTGATATCTTTTAGTGTTAAATGCGTTTTTATTGCGTAATATATTTATTTATAGTGTTTTGCAAAATGTGCTACTACTACTATGTAGCATATCACTATTTGCAAAGATACAACTTTTTTTTCAAAGTTGCACTTTGTCTGTTGCTTGTGGTAAGGTGGTTTGCTTGTTTTTTTTGCGCTTGGTAGTAGTTTTTCCAATTTTTATCTGTAATTTTGCAAATGGTTTCAAACCATATTTAAAGGAATAATGATTTGTGTTTTAAATAAATAAGATTATGAATACAGTAGCAATACATACTTTGGGTTGCAAGTTGAACTTTTCAGAGTCGTCAGATTTGGCTCGTAGGTTTGTCGAACATGGTTTTAGGGTGGTAGATTTCAAGCAAAAGGCTGATGTCTATATTATAAACACATGTACTGTTACTGCTTTGGCCGAAAAGAAGTGTAGAACTATTATTCGCCAAGCCGTAAGTTTGAATCCCGATGCCATAGTGGCTGCCATTGGATGTTTTGCTCAAAACAATTCTAAGGAGATAGAAACCATAGAAGGTGTCGACTTTATATTGGGCAACAACGACAAGCATAAGTTGTTGGACTATATTTTAGAGTCATCTTGTGGTTCGGCACTACACAAAAAGGTGTTGCCTATGGGCGAAAATGATGTTTTTGTTCCTACTTATTCTACAGGCGATCGCACACGTTCGTTTTTCAAGGTGCAAGATGGATGTAACTATTTTTGCACTTATTGTGCTATACCTTTTGCTCGTGGTAGAAATCGTAGTATGAATGTTGCCGACACTGTGGCCAAGGCCAAAGAGATAACCAACTATGGAATGAAAGAGGTGGTTATTACAGGTATCAACACCGGCGAGTTTGGTAAGTTGCATGGCGAAACTTTTTTCGACCTTATAAAGGAGTTGGACAAGATAGAACCTATACTTCGTTATCGTATTTCGTCTATCGAACCTAATCTTATCACCGACGATATGATAGACTTTATAGCTCAGAGTCGTGCTTTTCTTCCTCATTTTCATATTCCTTTGCAAGCAGGTAGCGATACTGTGTTGTCGCTGATGAACCGCCGATACGATACTAAGTTGTATGCCGAAAGGCTGGAAAAGATAAAATCGGTTATGCCTCATGCTTGTATAGCATGCGACATAATAGCAGGATTTACCGGCGAAACCGATGAATTGTTCGACGAGGCTTGCCATTTTATAAATAGTATACCTATTTCGTATTTGCATGTGTTTACTTATAGCGAACGTCCAAACACAAAGTCGTTGTCGCATAGTGGTAAAGTGCCGGTAAGCAAACGAAGAGAACGTAGCAAAATATTGCATCAGATATCTGAAGCCAAGAAGTTGGAGTTCTACAAGCAAAACGAGGGAACTACACGTTCGGTGCTATGGGAAAGTGATGTACATGGTGGCTATATGTTTGGTTTTACCGACAACTATATAAAGGTGAGAACACCCTATAGCGAAAAGTTGGTCAACGAAGTCACTCCTGTGGTGCTTACTGACCTTAATGTCGGTGCCGATGATGTTTACGATTGCGAGATAAAATAACTATATTGGCCAAAAATGAGTAAAAATGGCTTCATAATAGTTGTTTTTAGTTTTTTTAGCAAATGATAACATTTTATTATGAACCCTTTTTATTCTTTTCTACGTCTTTATAACAGATATTGAATAAAAAACTACTATGGCCATGAAAAGGTTTTTTATAATATTATTCGTTGTTTTTCTACATGCTGTAGGTTATTCTCAGCTTGTAGTGACACGAAGTGCAGATTTTCCGCCCAATTGGACTCCCGACTCTTTGGTGCGAAATATTTTGCTTGGTCCCGGCGAAGAGGTATTCAATGTCAAATATAACGGCGATACTACTGCCGCAAAAATGTGTAATGCATTGGGAAAGTTTACCACCGATCGTAATTCTACCAATCTTGGTATCAGACGGGGAATTATTATGTCTACCGGTCATGTGGGTAATGCTATTGGTCCGAATATAAGTGGTAGTATCGGTTCGGATTTAATGGAATGTAATAGTTATGTCGATCCGGCTTTGAAAACTATAAGTGACGAACGTATGTATAATGCATCTACGTTGGAATTCGACTTTATACCAAAAAGCAATACAATAACTTTTAGATATGTTTTTGCTTCCGAAGAATATCCCGAATTTGTAGGAGGTAGCTTTAATGACGTATTTGGTTTCTTTATCTCGGGTCCACAACCTACTGGAGGAGTATACCGGGATCACAATATTGCCCTTGTGCCAAATACAAATTTCCCTATTAGTATAAATACTATCAACGATGAGCAGAATTCTCAATATTATGTGGATAACACCAATGGAACGACTATACAATACGATGGATTTACAACGGTGTTCACCGCAAGAGCATCTGTTATCCCTTGCCAAACGTATCATCTAAAGATGTGTATAACCGACGTTAATGATAGTTGGTACGATAGTGCCGTGTTTATCGAGGCCGAGAGTTTCACGTCCAATACGATAATTACCAATTTTAATAACCCTACCAGTTGGGGCGATCCTTTAGAGATACACGAAGGATGCTATGGTGTAGATGTTATATTTACAAGACCCAATCCCGAAACGGAAAACAAATTAATACCTCTTACCATAGTAGGTACTGCAAGCAACGGACAAGACTATCAGCCGATAAGTTCGTCGATAGCATTTCCGGCTGCCGATACTATGGTTACATTTAGAGTACAACCTATATACGATGGTATCGACGAAGGTGTGGAAACGATAACGATCGTATACCAATCTAACGAATGCGAAACAGATACTATCAATATTACCTTGTACGATTATACCCCTATGCAACCTACCATCTCTTTTGTTCAGCCTACAAGCGACGATGTATCGGTAGAGCTTACTGCTGTGGTTACAGGTGGATATACCGATCAGTATGTTGGCTATTCTTATACTTGGAGTAACGATGATGTATTTCGGCAGATTACTGTACCTGTTACCGAATCTCTTGTAGAATATTGGTATACTGTCCGCGACAAATGTATGGTGGCCTATAGCGATACTGTGCTTATAGGAAAACTTAGTGAGTTTGCTGCCGTTACCAATCGTGTTACTGTTTGTGTCGGCCACGAGGCTACTCTCAGAGTCGATGGTGGCGATTGGCAAGTGTGGAGTACCGGTGATAGCACAAATACCATCAGTTTTGTTCCTACTCAAGATACGATGCTTACCGTTACGTCCTACAAGTGGTGGAATGATGTGTTGTGGGAAGATGTCGATACTGTGTATGTAACATTCAAGGACCGACCCGTGGCGGCTATAATGGCAGACCCCGAAACAGTGGATATATTCGACAAAACTACAGTACTTACCGATGTCAGCACCTTGTCGGTATTCAGAGAATGGTGTGTAGAGGGAACGTATATGTACGATAAGGTTTTAAACTATTCTGTACACGATCCCGACTCGGCAGTGGTACGGTTGGTGGCATATAGCGATTCTACTTGTTCCGACACTACCTACAAAACTATTTATGTGAAAAAAGAAGACATCTGGATTCCAAACTCGTTCACACCCGATGCCAATAGCAACAACTACTTCGAGCTGAAAGCAAGAAATTTGGCTTCGTATAGTATATGCATATACAATAGGTGGGGCAATCTTGTGTTTGAAAGCAACAGCATTGACCATTCGTGGGATGGTACTTACAAAAATCAGATTTGCAACAAGGGTTCTTACGCCTATATAATAAGGTATTCTTTTGCCGATACTCCCGGTCAGATAAAAACCCGAACGGGAACGTTGCTGTTGATACGTTAAGCATTGCCGTGTTTATATTTGTCGGTTGTATGTATACTATTATGGCATACTACTTGCTGTGGATATGTAATTTTTATAAGCATCTTACAATAAAAGAAATAAAAAAGCGTTTTTAGTGTCATGAAGAATATAAGAACATTAATATTAGGAATATCGGTGTTGTGCGGAGTGATATTATCTTCGTGCACCGAAAGCGATCCCAACGATACTACAATACCTGCCTATATAGAAGTATCGGCTTTCAAAGTAGAAAATACTCCCGGAAATTCAGTGTCTAGTTATGAAGGTTGCTTTACCAGCGATATCAATACTGTAGAGATAACTGTGAAAAACGACAAGGAAAGTTGTTTGATAGGTGTATTTGAATTGCCTTGCCGTGTGCCTGTTCTCAGAGAGGGTAAATATGACATATTGCTAAAACCTTGTATCAAACTTAATGGTATCAGTGCTACACGCAGTTCATATCCGTTCTACTCCGATGTTACCATCAAGGATGTGAACCTTGTTCCCGATTCTACTATTGTTGTAGATACACAAAATGTACACTATATGAGCTATACCAACTTTTTGTGGACCGAGTATTGCGAACATTTTGTTACCAATCCTTTTGTGCCCGATACCGGTGCTACTATAGTGAAAATAATAAAGAACAACGATACAGTGCTTAGCGACAATGGCTGTGCTGCCATATATCTGTCGTCGGATCAGACAGAGTTTGAATTTGTTCGTCGCGATAGTTGCACACATAAAAACTACGATGCACTTATATTGGAAATGGATTATTGGACCAACGTTCCATTGGAAGTAGGACTGAAAGGCAAAAATACTTCGGGTGGTGCCGAGTATACTCTTTATGGCATATCTCTTTATCCAAACCAGGGATGGCAAAAGATATATATACAGTTGGGCCGATTGTGGAGCAATGGTTTCAGCTATTATCCTACGTTCAAGGTGGCGTTCAGAGTGTCTAATGCCGATGGTATAGAAGGAAAAACCTATATCGACAATCTCAAACTGGTGGCATACAAATAGTGTAGATGTAGAACACGTATACGGGAAAGAGTAAGCAATGAACAAGAAAATACAGATACTGAAATATGTGTTGTGCGATTATTTTTCGGCTCTTATAGCATGGGCCGGATTGTTTATGTATCGCAAGTTTAGCATAGAGCATAGCTCGTTCGACGATGTGAATGCTGTGTTTCAAGATGCCAACCTTTGGCGTGGTATTATTTTGTTGCCTATTTTTTGGGTGGCTTTCTATGCTATGCAGGGTACATATCGCGATGTGTATCGGAAATCGAGGCTGAAAGAATTGCAAAATACCGTAATAGCAAGTATATTCGGAATTATAGTTATCTTCTTTGTTTTGCTGCTCGACGATAATATCGACTCGTATCGCTACTATTATTTTTCGTTTTTGGTGCTTTTTATATTGCACTTTTCGCTTACCTATATCTGCCGACTTATCATCACATCTAGGACAGTGCATAGGGTACATGCCAGAAAAATAGGATTCAATACTCTGCTTATTGGCAGCAAAGACAATGCCTACAAAATATACAAAGAGATAGACAACCAAGAAACCTATTCGGGAAACTTTTTTGTGGGATTCGTTACAGTGAACGGTACGGTAAACGAAGAACTGAAGACTGTGATGCCCAACTTAGGATCGTTCAACGATTTAAACAGAATAATAGAAGAACAAAAAATAGAAGAGGTTATTATTGCTGTAGAGGACTACGAACACGAAAAAATATCAGCAATAATACATTCGTTGGACAAGAAGGATATAATAATAAAGATTACCCCCGATACTCGCGACATTATATTTGGTTCGGTAAAAATTACATCGATATTTCATTCTCCCCTTATCGTTATCAACCCTCGATTGATGGAGGAATGGCAATATTCCGTAAAAAGGATAATGGATATTTCGGTGTCGCTGATAGCAATGATAATACTTTTGCCTGTATATATTATCACTGCCATAATAGTAAAAACAACCTCGAAAGGCCCTATATTTTATTCGCAAGAACGTATAGGCATAAAGGGCAAACCATTCAAGATGCACAAGTTCCGCTCTATGTATGTCGATGCAGAGAAGTTTGGCCCCATGCTTTCGAAAGACAACGATCCTCGTATCACTCCTTTTGGTAGGTTTATGCGAAAGGTTCGTTTAGACGAGATACCTCAGTTCTACAATGTGCTGAAAGGTACTATGTCGTTGGTAGGACCACGCCCCGAACGTCAATACTTTATAGACCAAATAGTGCAACGTGCTCCGGAATATCTCTTGCTTCAAAAGGTAAAGCCGGGCATTACATCGTGGGGACAGGTTAAGTATGGCTACGCCGAAAATGTAGATGAAATGCTCGAACGCCTACGCTACGACTTATTGTATATCGAAAACATGTCGCTTACAACCGATATTAAAATACTGCTATATACCGCTATTATAATAGTGCAAGGTCGTGGAAAATAATCTTCTGTATTCCGATTATTCGCTGGTTGTTACCGAGGACGGTTCGCACTCCATTCGTTTTTCGGCTGTCGACGAGGGCTACCACTCTGTTCATGGTGCCACAAGCGAGGCTGTTCATGTATATCTTTTGCCCAACTTTGCCACACAGGCAGCACAAAAGTCCGTATTGCATGTATTCGAAATGGGCTTTGGTACAGGTCTTAATGCTTTGCTCACCTATATGTTTGCACATGCTATGGGCTGCAAAGTATACTATACCGCTGTAGAGGCCTACCCGGTGCCATACAGTGTATATTCACAGCTCAACTATCCTGTTTCGTGTGCCAATATATTGGGAGATATGTTTCCTGATGTTTGTTTCGATAATTTGCAACATAGCTTCGAGCTGATGCATACTTCGGCATGGGGTACACCTGTGAGTATATCCGACCATTTTGTTTTGCTCAAACATCATTCATTGTTGCACGATGTAGATTTTGCCCCAAATAGTTTCGATGTGGTTTACTACGATGCTTTTGCACCTCAGTACCAGCCCGAGTTGTGGACACCCGAGGTGTTCGAAAAAATATATTCGGCGGTGGCTGCAGGGGCTATACTTACTACCTATTGTTGCAAAGGCGATGTAAAAAGAGCGTTGAAGGCTGCAAATTTTAAGATAGAAAAACTACCCGGGCCAAAAGGCAAACGCGAAATGTTGCGTGCTATGCCTATAGGGAAATAATATTTAGGCAACTTCTAAAAATTGCTTTGCAAGTGATTTACGGAATTTTCTTGAGAAGATTTCTACTTTTTTTTGATTGAGCATAGCGGACTATGCAATTGAAAAAAACGTAAGTCACGCAAAAGCTCTTTTAAATAATGTTAGATAGTTTCTGAACGTGGAATTTTTAGAAGTTGCCTATATTCTATACCAATATTATAGTGGAAAATCCATGGTATACCATCAACTCCACCATACCCGGGTGTGAACACGCCGACGATATACCGTCACGAAGATGAAACCCGGGTATGGAAAAAACACCGTTATTATTGGATGTTTTTTCCCATCGAGATGTAGGCAGATTTACATCGCGAAGAAAATTGAACTCCATCACGATGTAGATAAAACTTCCTCGGGAGGAAATTTTGTTTTCTTAGAAGATAAATTTGAAATCCCTGATGGAGAGAGTATGAATAAA
>JAFZDP010000042.1 GCA_017561155.1 Bacteroidales bacterium
CCAAAGCGAAGCAGCCAAAGAATTATTGAAGAAGGAGTATGACTTGAGTTTCATAACGGTCGAGGAGGTAAAGAGAGAAAAAGATTTAGAGAATGCTTTGGCCAATAATATCACGAGATTTCTTCTGGAATTAGGGCGAGGTTTCTCCTATGTGGGTAGACAAATGGAATTGCAGATGCCCGGTGGTCAGACATTCTTCCCCGACTTGGTGTTCTACCATATACCTCAGCACAGATATGTGGTTGTAGAATTGAAAGCCGTAAAGTTTATTCCGGAGTTTGCCGGTAAACTCAATTTCTATGTTACGGCTGTAGACAAGTTGTTGCGTGGCGAGGGGGATAATCCTTCCGTAGGTCTGCTTATTTGTAAATCCACGGATAAAACTATTGTAGAATGGTCGTTGCAAGACATTCAAAAACCTTTAGGAATAGCTTCGTATCAGTTGCAAGAGGTGGTTGAACGTACTATTGCAGAATTGGAAAATATGAAAAAGTATGACGATGAAGAAATATAGATTGGGAGAATCGATAACTCATCACACCAAAACTGCCGTACTTTTGCCTTGAAAGTGCCATACTTTTGCCCCGTAACTATGGCACTTTTTATGGCTAAACTGCATAGTCTTATCCTGAAAAGTAGGCATATTTTGATTGTCCGAAATGCTGTTTTTTTAATTTCACAAACCTATATATACACTCAAATCTAGTATAATTTTAAACACAAATATCTAATTATTAGTATGCTGAAATTTATATTTGCATTTTCAGTAAATTATGTATACTTTTGTATTTCAAAACTACACAAAGAAAAGAGTAGATTTTTAAGTATGGATATAATAGAAACACTCAATCGGTTCAATTACATTAGTGAATGGTAATGTGTTCGCAACTGATAAATAGTACGCTAAACAGATTGAACTATTAGAAAAGAAGGCACGTGCAGAGAAACAACCTCGCAAAAAAATATGAGTAGCATTAACGAATGACAGAACTAAAAAGAGAATAAACAAATGGACCAATTAACAGAAATATATGTAGCCATAAAAGATCCAAATTATATTGTGGCATTCTTGCTTGATAAATTTAAAGCATAGATTGTCTATTATTATTTTGCTTTCTCGAAATCAGGATTAAGCATTACTAAAGAACTAAAGGATTTGGTTGAAATATCTCAAGAGCATATTGAAAAGTATGAGAAGTGCAATTCTATTGAAAAAGACAACCTTGTATTAACTCAATAAAAAGAAATATGAATACAGATTTCATTGAAATAGTAACAAATAAGGATAAGATACAGAAAGAACTTATTTTCTATAGTCTTTTCTTGATGGTGTTTGAAAATTTCGTGCATTATTGGAAAGAGACAATTCGTTCATTTTATTCTAATGGTTTTGCCAAAGATGAACAAACAGGGGAGTATTATGATTTTGTAAAAGTAACATGGATTGATGGCGTATGGCATACATCAAGAGATAAAAAGAAGGAGCAAGAATTTAATAAGGAAGTCTTTCAAAAGATAAAGAAAAATGGAAAGAATAATCCTAAACTATCGATGTTTCGTTGGATGACAGATTCTCTGTTTATTGACGAAGAAGATTATGCAATTCTCGAAAAGTGCTATGATAAAAGAAATGAATATGCACACAATATTGCAAAATGTTTAAATCGTTTTGTATCAAAAGAAGAAAAGGAACTTCTTAAATCATTAATTGCCATAAGCAAGAAAGCCGCAAAAAGATGGATATTAGAAATTGAAATTCCAACATCTTCGTTAGAAGATTTGGACACATTATTGGATGACGAAGGAAATTACAATCCACCTGATGATGTTATTTCTGGAACAGAAATATTTTATTCATTAGTATTAGCAAACTTAAAAGATATATTAGATGAAGAACTTGAAAATGCAAACCACTAATATGGTGGATGAGAATATAAAGAAAATAGGTGAATTGTTCCCGAACTGCTTGACCGAGACCATCAATGCCGACGGCAAGTTGGTGCGTGCTATTGACTTCGATAAGTTGCGTCAGGAGTTGGCGTGCGAGGTTGTCGAGGGTGCCGAGGAGCGTTATCAATTCACTTGGCCCGATAAGCGTAATGCTATTCGCTTGGCTAATGCTCCAATTAACAAGACCCTTCGCCCTTGCCGTGAAGAAAGTGTTGATTTCGACAACACCAAGAATCTATATATCGAGGGTGATAACTTGGAGGTGCTGAAGTTGCTCCGTGAGAACTATTTGGGTAAGGTGAAGATGATTTATATCGACCCGCCATACAATACAGGTAACGACTTTGTCTATAACGATGACTTCGCACAGGGCAAGGCGGAGTTTGAAGCACAGAGCGGATTGTATGACGAGGTAGGCAACCGTATGGCAGACCCAATGGTGCAGAACACCGAGAGAAATGGTCGTTTCCATACTGATTGGCTCAATATGATTTATCCCCGCTTAAAGGTAGCGAAAGACTTACTTTCTAATGATGGTATGATTTTTATATCTATCGATGAGCATGAATCTCATAATTTGAGGAAAATATGTGATGAGATATTTGGTTCTCACAACTTTATTTCTCAAATCACTTGGGAAAAACGCTACACAAGAAGCAACAATGCAAAAAGATTTACTACGCTAACAGAGCCTTTATTGTGTTATGTTAAAGATTCTACAGTCGTTTTAGATATAAAAGAAAAACGAAACGAAAAAGCAGATTCGATATATACAAATCCTGATAACGACCCTCGTGGGGTTTGGACAAGCGTTTCTTATGTAAACCCCGCAACTAAAGAACAGCGTCCAAATTTGTCATATCCTCTATTTAACCCATTCTTGAATAAGGAGGTTATACATCCGACAAATGCTTGGAAGTATGAAAAATCTACATATGAGCAACATTTGAAGGAAAATCGACTTTATTGGGGAAAGAATGGAGAAAATATTTACCCTCGCTTAAAAAAGTTTTTATACGAAATGGATGGAGGTATGGTTCCTGTTGATTTATGGAAGTATGAGGAGGCAGGAAGCACAGATTTAGCAAGCAAAGAGCTAGAATGCCTCATTGGTCGTAAGATATTTGATTTTCCGAAACCCAAAGAATTGATAATTAGAATTCTTTCCTTGATTATAAACTCAAAAACTGATAGTAATTTTATGGTTCTTGACTTCTTCTCAGGTTCTGCGACCACAGCACACGCTGTAATGCAGTTAAATGCCGAGGATGGTGGTAATCGTAAGTTTATTATGGTTCAGTTGCCTGAAAAGACTGATGAGAAGAGCGAGGCTTACAAAGCGGGTTACAAAAATATCTGCGAGATTGGTAAGGAGCGTATTCGTCGTGCAGGAAAGAAAGTCAAAGAGGAGGCGGGATTGCAGGGACAGAACCTCGATACGGGTTTCCGTGTGTTGAAACTCGACGAGTCGAATATGGCAGATGTATATTATACGCCTGCCGACACTCCTATACAGACCACATTGGTGTTTGATGCATTGGTGGATAATATCCGTGAGGGTCGCACAGCCGAGGATTTATTGTTTCAAGTGCTGCCTGAATGTAACTTGCCTCTATCGAGCAAGATAGAGATACGAGAGATACACGGCAAGAAGGTGTTTGTTGTTGAAGACGGCTATTTGATTGCCTGCTTCGATAAGGATATAAACGAGTCTGTAATCACTGCTATAGCAAAGGAGAAACCATACTACTTTGTGATGTGCGACCGCTCAATAGCAACTGACAACGTGGCCGACAACTTCGACCAAATATTTAATGCTTATAATAAGGAAACGATAAGGAGAATTTTATAATTAAAGAGATTATGAAGACCAAGCATCTACTACTAATCACCATATTGCTTATGTGTTGCATAAGTATATTTGGACAAACAAATAAAGCCTCTACAGATAGCACAAAAGCAATAGCAGAGAAGGTTCAGACTCTTGAAATAAGTACCCAAAAGCAATTTTTGCAAGTACAAAAGGAGAATCAAGCTCTCAAAGAGCAACTCCATAAAATGGAAAGCGAGATTGCAGTGTATCGTGAAGATGTTAGGAGTGAAACATCGAGGATGCACGAGAATATGTCAGATTGGCTGACTATGTTAACTATTGTAATCGGCGTAATTGCGGCAGCTCTTGGTGTTGTTGCTCCTCTATACGTGAATAAAAAGAATGATGAGAAACAAAAAGAAAAACTAGATGAGATAACAAAGAAGCTAAATGAAATTAGTACAGATGCGAAGGATGCAAAGAATGATGCAGAAGCCGCAAAAAAAGATGCCGTGTCTGCTAAGTCTGATTCAGATTCTGCTAAAGCATCATTAAATGCAGTACAAGAGTTAAAAAAAGATGTTGAAACTATAAAACAGAAAATAGTAAAAAGTGAGGAAAATGCTAAACGGGCAGCAAGACGAGCTATGGTTAGCAAATTATTTGCCGAAGCATTAGCCGAAAGTGAAAAAAATTCTCAAAAAGCTATTGAACTATATACAGAAGTCATTAAGTGTGATAATAAAAATGCCAATGCATATAATAATCGTGCTAATTTATATAATGAATTGGGAAAAATAGATGAAGCAATGGCAGATTACAACAAAGCTATTGAATTGAATCCGAATTATGCTAATGCATATTATAATCGAGCAAATTTATATGTGGATTTAGGAAAGAAACATGAAGCTATGGAAGATTATAATAAAGCTATTGAATTGAATCCGAATTATGCCAAAGCATATAATAATCGAGCTAACTTATATTATAATTTAGGTAAGACGGACGAAGCAATGGAAGGCTACACCAAAGCAATAGAGTTAAATCCCAATAATACCAATGCATATAATAATAGAGCTATTGTATATAAAAAAATAGGCCAAACAGACGAAGCATTGGCCGATTTTAATAAAGCTATTGAATTGAATCCGAATGATGCTAATGCTTATAATGGTAAAGCTGACCTTTGGTTGAAATTACATCAATGCGATAAAGCTTTGGAAGATGTAAATAGAGCAATATCATTAGATAATAAAAAATATGCATATTATATTACCAAAGGTGAAATATATATGGATATGAAGAAATATCTTGATGCTATCAAAGAATTTGCTTTCGCTTTATCATTGAAAGATGATGTAAAAGATGCATATAAGTATCGTGGTGAATGTTACCGAGAATTGGCTAAAGTAAATAGTGGTGGAGAAAAGGTGTACGAATATAATGTTTTAGCTGAAGCAGATGAAAAGAAATATGAGGAGTTGGATAAAAGATTTGATAGTCAATCATGAAAAGAATATACGAATATACAGACTTGCAACCGGTTTTGGATCAATTGTTACAAAATAAGGAATCCAGCGACTTGGAATTTAAGTCGGCGAAAGGAGGTTTTCCTCATTCTTTTTGGGAAACTTATTCCTCATTTGCCAATACTAATGGTGGTGCAATTGTTTTTGGTATCAAGGAAAAAAATGAACAATTCTTTCTTGATGGACTGACAGAAGAGCAGGTGAAAAAATACGAGAGGGATTTTTTTAATGCTATGCATAATAAGGAAAGAGTAAATATAGCTCTTTTAAATGAGAATGATGTGCAGACTGTTAAGTTTGGAGAAGCCTATTTCCTTTTCTTCTATGTGCGGAGGGCTGATAGAGGTTTAAAACCAGTATATTGTGGACTTGATCCATATACAGGGACTTATCGTCGTGACCTTGAAGGAGATTATCATTGTTCTCGCGAAGAAGTAAACAGTATGTTTGCCGATGCCAATTTGACAAGTCCGGTAGATGGACGTATTCTAAAAAACTTCAGTAAGGAAGATTTGGATGGGGATTCAATCAAGCAATATCGTCGTAGGTTTGAGCAATGGAATCCTGATCATGTGTGGAATGCATTGCCTGAAGATAAATTTTTGGAAAAACTGAATGTGTTCAGGAAAGACCGCAATACGGGTGAGTATGGTCTGACGTATGCCGGTTTGTTGATGTTTGGAACTTATAGTGCCATTATGGATGAAAATCCTAATTTCTTTCCGGATTATCAAGAAGTGCAAGATCTGAAGGATAGGTGGGTAAACCGCATTTGTCCCGACGGAAATTGGGAGTCAAATCTGTTTCAGTTCTACAGTCGGGTATTGCCTATTTTGCAAAACTTTTTGCCGAAACCGTTTATATTGGAAGATAATCAGAGAAAGACGGAAACACCGGCACATGTGGCTGTAAGAGAGGCTTTGACTAATGCTTTGGTTCATTCCGACTATACAGAGAATGTTTCTTTGAACATATATAAATACCCCAATAAAATGGTATTTGCCAATCCGGGTACAATGTTAATTCCTTTGAAGCAATACTATAAAGGCGGTGAGAGTGTGTGTAGAAACAAATATTTGCAGACAATGTTCACGTTCCTAGGGTCGGCAGAGAAGGCTGGTAGTGGAGCTGATAAGATTATACACGGATGGGAAAAACAAAACTGGAAACGCCCCTATATAGAAGAGAAAAGCAAACCGAATAAAGTGGTGCTCACCATGTCAATGGAGTCGTTGTTGGACGAATCAATTATGCAGGGTCTTGCAAAACATTTTGGCGATCAAATTCAAAAACTTTCTCGCCAACAACTTATGACGCTTGCATTAGCCTACTCGGAGGAAGAAATTACGAACGAACGTTTGCAGTGTGTATTGGACATGCATAGGACTGATATTACACAGATGCTAAGTAGATTATGTGCTCAGAAATACTTAGAATCCACTGGATATGGTAGGGGAACAAAGTATCATATATATGGACTTAATATAGGACTTCAAGATGCTAATATAGGACTTCAAGATGCTAATATAGGACTTCAAGATGCTAATATAGGACTTCAAGATACTAATATAGGACTTCGAGATACTAATATAGGACTAAGAAGGAAAAGATATTCGAAGGAGCAAATGAGAGAACTTATTATTGATTATTGCCAAGAATGGAGAACGGCAGAGGAGATAGCCATTGCTGTAGATAAGACGACAGCTTATATTAGAGATATCGTTCTTCCAAAACTAACCGATGTTTTGGAAAAGAGATATGATGTACCTCATCACCCAAAACAGAAGTATAGAGTAAAGCAACAGAAGAAGGAGTAAAAGTATGAAATTCAAATTTAAGATACAGCAATATCAGACCGATGCGGTAGAGCGTACAGTGGAGGTGTTTACTGGGCAACCGTCAATGGATAATCTTACATATCGCCGTGACCTTGGTAGGCGTAATGCTACTTTATACGATGCCGAGTTGGAGACAGGCTACCGTAACAGTGAGGTGCAGCTAACACCATCGCAGTTGCTTAATAATATCCATAAATCCCAAGCAGCAGGAGATATAAAGTTATCGGACAGTCTCGTGCCAAGCATAGGTGCGTGCAGTCTCGATATCGAGATGGAAACAGGAACGGGTAAAACATACGTTTATATCAAGACGATGTTCGAGTTGAACAAGCGTTATGGTTGGAGCAAGTTTATCGTTGTGGTGCCAAGCATCGCTATCCGTGAGGGTGTGGGCAAGAGTTTCGCTATGCTCGAAGACCACTTTATGGAGCACTATGGCAAGAAGGCTCGTTGGTTCATCTACGACAGTAGTCGTTTGAAGAGTCTCGATGACTTTTCGAGTGATGCGGGTATAAATGTGATGATTATAAATACTCAGGCTTTTGCTGCTTCGCTCAAAGAGGGCGGAAAGAGCAAGGAGAGCCGCATTATCTACTCGAAGCGTGATGACTTTGCGAGTCGCTGTCCTATTGATGTGATTGCAGCGAACCGCCCTATTATTATTATGGATGAGCCACAGAAGATGGAGGGTGAGGCGACACAGACGGCTCTCAAGCGTTTTATGCCACTATTTATTCTCAATTATTCGGCCACACATAAAACCAAACATAATACAGTATATGCACTCGACGCACTCGATGCCTATAACAAGAAACTTGTTAAGAAGATTCAGGTTAAGGGCTTCGAGGTTAAGAACCTAAAAGGCACATCGAGTTATCTGTATATTGATAGCATCATACTTTCGAAGACTGATCCGCCAATGGTGCAGATTGAATTAGAAGTAAATACCGCTACCGGCATACATCGTAAGTCAATCAAGTTTAGGAAGGGTGATAAATTGTATAATGAAAGTGGTCTTAAACAATACGAAGGATTCGATATTTCTGAAATAAATCCATATACAGATACTGTTTCATTCCTCAATGGAATTACACTGCGCAAAGGCGAAGTATTCGGAGATAGCAATGAATTGGCAATGCAGCGTGTTCAGATTCGTGAAACAATAGTATCGCATTTTGAGAAGGAGCGTGAATTGTTTGCACGAGGTATAAAAACACTCTCATTGTTCTTTATCGACGAAGTAGCTAAATACAAGAGTTATAATACAGAAGGAGAAGTTGAGAAAGGGGTATTTTGGAAGATATTTGAAGAGGAATATACCAATATTCTTAACGAGAATCTTTCGCTATTTGACTCCGATTATCAGCAGTATCTACGCCGATTCGATGTGGGCGACATACATAATGGTTACTTCTCGATTGACAAAAAGGGTCGTTCGGTGAATAGTGAAGTGAAGCGTGGTCGTGATACATCGGACGATATATCGGCTTACGACCTTATCTTAAAGAACAAGGAGTGTCTATTGAGTTTTGATGAGCCTACACGATTCATCTTCTCGCACTCGGCACTCCGTGAGGGTTGGGATAACCCTAATGTATTCCAAATCTGCACGCTCCGACACGCTAATTCGGCAACTGCCAAGCGTCAGGAGGTGGGTCGAGGCTTGCGTATCTGCGTGGATGCAAATGGTAACCGTATGGACTTCGATACTCTTGGTGAGAATATCCACGAGTTGAACAAACTAACAGTGATTGCCAATGAGAGTTACAGCGACTTCGTAGGCGACTTGCAGCGTGAGACCCGTGATGTTCTGCGTGAGCGTCCTACAAAGGCCGATGAAGCATACTTTACAGGCAAACTCGTATTTGTGGGTGATGACAAGCGTGCCATTACAGCAGAGGAGGCTAATTCTATCCGTGTATACCTTTGGGATAATGATTATATTGACGATAGAGGACAGATTACAGAGCAGTATAAGAGCGATGCTGCATCGGGTAACCTTGTACCGATGTCTAAGAAGTTGGCTCCTATGGCCGATGGCGTACAGTTGTTGATTCGTGCATTGTATGATGAGTCTGTGGCTATTGATTCTATGTTTGAGGATGGTAATGCTACCGTTGTCAAGGAGAATAAATTGAATGATAACTTTGCAAAGGCGGAGTTCCAAGCACTGTGGAAGGAGATTAACCACAAATACGCCTACACAGTTCATTACAATAGTCAGGAATTGATAGAAAAGGCTGTATTGAACATAAACGCCTACCTCGAAGTTAATCAGTTGCGTTATGTAGTGGTTACGGGCGAGCAAGATAGTGTGGATGAATTTGGTAGTATGACTTCTACATCAAAAAAGATTGGTGCTGTATCTGCATCTAATGTAAAATATGACCTTGTAGGAGAAATAGCACGAGGGGCAACATTGACACGTAGAACAGTTGTAGAGATATTGAAGAAGTTAAGTCCTGCAAAGTTGGCAATGTTCCAAAATAACCCCGAAGAGTTTATCCGTAATGTAGTTAAACTCATCAAGGAGCAAAAGGCGACAATGATTGTGGAACATATATCATACAATCTGATTGAGGGCAGTTATGACAGTACAATCTTCACTCAAGAAAAGCAATCACAGTCGCTTAACAAAGCTTATCCAGCGGAAAGACATATTATGGATTATGTTTTCTGCGATTCGGATGTAGAACGCAAGTTTGCCGAAGCTCTCGATGGAGCATCAGAAGTTTGCGTGTATGCAAAATTACCTCGAACATTTCAAATACCGACACCGGTAGGAAACTATACTCCAGATTGGGCTATTGCCTTCAAAAAAGATTCGGTAAAACATATCTTCTTCATTGCTGAAACTAAGGGAACAATGGATTCCATGGATTTGAGAGGTATTGAAACGGCAAAGATTGCATGTGCAAAAAAACTGTTTAATTCTATATCAACTAATAATGTAAGGTATGGCCAAGTTGCTTCTTATCAAGATTTGATAGACAAATTGACATCTGATAAGTAAAGAAAGTTTTGTTATACTATAGTAATAACTATCGGCTCTGCATATATGCACAATATATTCGGAGCCGATTTTGCATAATAGTTGCAGCGGTGTTGCAATGGCATTGCAACAAATCAATAATTGCGAGAAATAAAAATAGGAGCGGCAAATGTAGGGAGAGTATCGCATTGGCATAAAATACTCAGAAAAGTTTTTGCAATTTATACATCTGTAAGGATTTCTATTGTATTTAAATATTGCGGATAGCGGTACTTTGGGCTAAAAAGATTTTGCGGTATAAATGTTGTTTGAAAAATAAAATCAGATTAAATTGTATATTAATTCACATTTTAGTTGTATCTTTGCACTTGTAAATTATTGTTGGTTTTCAATCGTTGAAAATACATATAATTAGTAATATAGAGATAAAAAGTTATAAAAATATCAGTAATTGATATTTATGTAAGATTAAGGATTGGTAAGATGAATGAGATACAAAAACGTGAAGATTCTCTATTCTAGCGTGTATCAGCATTGATAGAGGAAGCTCGTAAGCGAGTTGTTACAACTGTAAATGTGGCAGAGGTATATACCAAATATAGTATCGGACAATATATAGTGGAAGATGAACAACAAGGTGAGTAGCGAGCTAAATATGGAAAGGCTGTACTGAAGAATTTATCTATTAGATTGATAGATAAGTATGGTGCAGGGTGGTCTGTAGAGAATCTAAAGTTATGTAGGCGCTTTTATGTGATATATTCAAATTGGGTAAACAGTGTTTACCCAATTTGACGGCAAAAATGATAAACAGTGTTTATCAAATTCAGAAATGGCAATAGATGCCACATTATTGTCTGAACAAATGGTAATGGCAGAACCTGTTTTTACCCTCTCTTGGTCGCATTATCTTATCTTGATGCGCATTGAAAATGCTGATGCACGCCGTTTTTACGAAATAGAATGTACCTAGCGAGAATGGAGTGTACGTCAGTTGGGCAGATAGGTTGGAGAAGCAGACTTGCACTCAGCCGAAACAAGGATGAAGTCAACTTCTAAAAATTGCTTTTACGGGTGATTTGTGCAAGTTTTAGGACTTGTTTATAGTAATTCTTATAGATAGATTTGCCTTAAAAACTCAGCTTTTTGCTCCCCAAAAAGGCTTCAAAAAAGCTGATAAATTGAAACGCTACTTTAAAATATTCGAATATATTGAAGTGTTACTTTAATATATCAGCTTTTTGTATTTGTTATAGTGTTGTAATTCAATATGTAATGTGTTTTGGTTGTGATTGAGTTATTAAAGTATAAAAAATGCGATATGAATAGTGAAAAAATATTTGGTCAGTTTGGAAAAAAGTATTACTTTTGCAGTTGAAAAACTACAGAAAAAATATAAAAAACTCTTATGATTTCTAGATATTGCAAGTTAGAAGATGCTTCAGAAGATAGTGTGTTTTTCTTTGGAGCACGTCAGACAGGTAAAACCACATTGCTAAAACAGTTGTTTCCCAATGTGCGTTACTACGATTTGTTGAAGAGTGATGAATATGAGCGTCTAAGTCGTAGACCTCATCTTTTTAGGGAAGAACTTCAAGATTGCCCTGAAGGGGAATTGATAATTGTTGATGAAATACAAAAATTGCCCGGACTTTTGAATGAGGTTCATTGGCTGATGACGAACTGTAATTTGAAATTTATACTTACAGGTTCTAGTGCAAGAAAGTTGCGTCGAGGGGGATTTAACTTGTTAGGTGGGAGAGCTTTGGTAAATAATTTGTATCCTTTGGTTAGTTCCGAATTGGAAGATTTTGATTTAGATAGAGCTATAAATAATGGTATGATACCCCGACATTATTTAGTGGAAAATGCTTCGAAACGTATAAGTGGATATGTAGGTTTGTATCTTAAAACCGAAATAGTAGAAGAAGCGTTAGTTCGAAATTTGTCATCATTTAATCGTTTTTTGGAAGTGGCAGCACTTACAAGTGGCGAAATGTTGGTGTATACTAATGTGGCGAATGACTGTGGCGTAAGTTCTGCAACAGTGAAATCTTATTTCGATATATTAATAGATACTCTTTTTGGATATGTTGTACCTGCTTATACGAAAGTGGTGAAACGTAAACTTATACAAGCTCCTAAGTTTTATTTATTCGATGTTGGTGTAACAAATTTCTTGCTTCATCGCAATAATCTTAAGCAGGGTTCACCGGAATATGGTCATGCTTTCGAACAATTTGTTGTCTTGGAAATATGGGCTTATTTAGGGTATCATGGATTGGAAAACTCTATATCTTATTGGCGTACTGCTTCTGGTGTAGAAATAGATGTAGTGTTGGGTGATGCAAAGGTTGGTTTGGAAATAAAATCTTCAACCGAGGTTAATTCAAAACACTTGAAAGGATTAAAATCTTTTGGCGAGGACTATCCTGAAGCAAGGCTTATAGTAGTATCTTTAGATAAAAATCGTAGAAGAAGCGATAATATAGAGATTATACCAATAAGGGAATTTCTTGATGATCTTTGGAACGATAGAATATATAGTAATTCTTATAGATAGATTTGCCTTTCAAAAACTCTGCTTTTTGATCGACAAAAAGGCTTCAAAAAAGCTGATAAATTGAAATGCTACTTTAAAATATTCGAATATATTGAAGTATTACTTTAAATTATCAGCTTTTTGTGTTTGTTATGGTGTTGTAACTCAATATGTAATATGTTTTGGTTTTGATTGGAAGATTTTTGTGTGCTTTTTTATGTTGTTGGGTGTTGAAACTATCCAAATTGGTTCGTTGTCGAGTCTAGTTGGTACTGAAAGTTGGAAATGATTTTATACAGATTCGAGGGAAGTGTTCTATTTGTTTGTACGGATAATTGCAATGGTACTGCAACGGCATTGCAACATCATTGCAGTAAGCAAATAAATAATTGTCGGTATAAAAATAGGAGCGGCAAATGTAGGGGAGTAGTGCATACGGTCTCTAAAATACTCGGTAAAGTTTTTGCAATTTATGCATCTGTAAGGATTTCTATTGTATTTAAATATTGCGGATAGCGGTACTTTGGGCTAAAAAGATTTTGCGGTATGGTATAAAAATCGTAACTTTGCAATGTAAAACAAATCAAAAATACAATATTGATGAAGAAGTTAATAATTATAATTGCAGTGCTACTACTTTGTAAATCAGGTGTGGCACAAAACGTGTCAGTAGTGCCTACTCCTCAGAGTGTAGAGGTTAAGCAAGGACACTTTCAAGTTAAATCGAAGAATGTTTTATTCTATTTTGCCAACAACGAAGGTCGTTGTGCAGACATGGTAGAAAAAACTTTTACAAACGAAGGCTACGACTTTTCTGATTGGAAGATGGAGTGTGTGGCTACTAAAAAGAAATTGAAGAAAAAGAATTATGTAGAGTTGGTTATAGATAGCGCTTTGACATTTGAAGCCAATGCCAAACAAGGATATGTGTTGGATATTTGTGCCGATGTGGTTAAGATAAAAGCCCAAACAGAGCAAGGTTTGTTCTATGGTTTGCAAACATTCAAACAATTGTTGGTAGCTGCTTTGGTAAATGGAAATGCCGACGATGTAAATTTGGATTGTATGACAATAACCGACTATCCTGCATTGGAATATAGAGGTTGGATGGATGATATAAGCCGTGGTCCGGTTCCAAATATGGAATTTTTAAAGAGAGAAATCCGCACTATGGCTGCCAATAAGATGAACTTTTTTAACTTGTATACAGAACATGTATTTAAGTTGAACTCGCACCCCGACATAGCACCTGCCGATGGGCTTACTGCTGCCGAAATAAAAGAATTGACAGACTATGCTGCTCAGTACTATGTAGAATTTATTGGCAATCAGCAATGTTTTGCACATGCTGAGAAAACTTTGCGTATACCATACTATTGGAATATATGCGATACTCGCTACAATTTGAATCCGGGAACAGACGAAACATACTCATTTTTGGAAGAAATGTTTGCCGAAGTAGCACCTGCTTACAAATCGTCGTATTTTAATATCAATTGCGACGAAACAGAAGGCTTGGGTGCCGGCAGAGCAAAGGAACATGTTGCTGCTGTAGGTGGTGCCGACAATGCTTATTGTTTGCATGTAAATAATGTATACGATATATTGAAGAAGTACGACAAGACTGTGATGATGTGGGGCGACATTATAGCAAAGAACCCTGAGATGATAAAAAAACTACCTCGCGACATGCACTTTATAGTATGGAGTTATGTGGCTGCCGATAACTTTTACGAGCATATAGACCCTATAAAAGAATCCGGTCACCCATTTTGGATAGCTCCCGGTATGAGTATGTGGAGCACATTGTTTCCATTGGTTAATACCTATATGAAAAACATTGCAAACCTTGTTCGCGATGGACATGCTGTAGGTACTAAGGGTATGATGAACACCGCGTGGGACGACTCGGGCGAATCATTGTTCAACAGTGCATGGCATGGTATGGCATGGGCTGCCGAAATGAGTTGGAAACCTATATCTAACAAACCGGTAGAGGTTAGCGACAAAGAACGTGAGCAACGCGAAAATGTTTTTAATGCTGCTTTTAACAAACAGTATTTCAACACCAAGTCGGACGCTACTCAACTGCTATACGAAATAGGAAATCTAAACGAAAACCCTGATATTGCCGACTGGATGAATACAGGCACATTGTACGAACCTCTTTTGGATTTCTATCCTTCTAAGGTAGACGAGAGTGTGATAACACGTTGCAACAATGTGTTGGCAACAGTAAAACCTTTGGTGGAAAAATGCGACGAAGTGCTTGCCGGTACAGAAATGTCTAATGTCGACATATTCCTAAATGCCAGATATGCGTTGAAACGTATCGAAGCTATGGCTCGTAAAAATATGTTGCGAGTACAACTTTACAAGACCTTCCAAAACCCTATTGATGCCAATATCGAGCAATCTAAAAAACAAATAGCAGCCTTGGTAGACGATTTGAAACAATTGAAATACGACTACTTGCAATTGTGGGACTACGAATGTCGTCAGTATTCGAGAGATATAGTTACAAGTCGTTTTGATGCTTTGGCATTGGAACTATTGGAAGCAGAAAACCATGTGTTTATAAATACAGAGCTTTCGGCAGAGGGAGTACCTGTTCTTTCGTTGAAAACTTTATATAGCGACCGTCCAATATACTATACCATAGACGGAGGCAAGCCATCGAAAGTGTCAAACATATATACCGAACCATTTGCTATATCGCAGTCGTGCGAGGTTAAAGCTATTAGCTACAACAGTTATGGCGACAGCAAACAAAGTCAACGTTATATATTGTACCATAAAGGTATGGGCCATTTGAAACAAATAAACACAGAATATAGTAAGTACAATGCAACCTATTCGGCCGGTGGCGACAACGCATTGCTTGATGGTGTGGTAGGTGCCGACGATTCTTATCGCGACGGACATTGGCAAGGATATTGGGGTGTAGATGTTGATGTGGAAATGGATTTGGGAAAACCTACTCAGATAAATATGATATCGATGAGATTTATCCAAAATACATTTGATTGGATATTGGCACCAAAAATGGTAGAGGTATACACTTCGGTAGATGGTAAAGAATATAAATTGTTGAAGCAAGAAGAACTACAACCAAACTTCCATTTGTCGGGCAATGTTGTGAATCCGGTATCGGTAAGAGATTTGAATACTAAGACACGTTATTTGCGTGTAGTAGCAAAAAATCCGGGACTTTTACCACAATGGCATCCTGCTAAAGGAAATCAATCATATTTGTTCGTCGATGAAATAGTGGTTGAATAATATGGTTGAAGCAGAGACTTCTAAAATACTAAAACACCATCTTCTTTGCCGGTAGGAAAGAAGATGGTGTTTCTTTTTTGTAAAAACAAATTGCTGAATAGTGCAAAAGGTAGGGTAGAAGTTAGAGGGTAAAGATTCCTAATCGTTTAGTAAAAAATCCCCTTCAAACACCATTGTTACCGGTCCTTGTAGATATATGTTTTCATAGCAGCTATCAGCTGTTTTGTCAAAATAAACAGCAAATTGTCCACCTTTTGTTTCTACGTTTATTTTCTTATTTATAGTAGTTGTATTGTTTGTCAAACTATCAAACACCAAAGCCGAAGCCGTTACACCGGTTCCGCAGCTTAGGGTCTCGTTTTCGACACCGCGTTCGTATGTAAGTACAAATATTTCTTCATTGTTTTTGGCTTTAACAAAGTCGACATTGGTGCCACCTATAGAGGAAAAGGTATTGTTGTGTCGCAATGTTTTACCATTCTTTACTACGTCGTAGTTATTGCTGTCGTATTCGCCTACTTCAACATAATGAGGGCTGCCTGTATCTACAAACCAACCATCTAAGCATGGCTTTATGTTTGATGTTATCTCCATGCGTAGCTTTACTATACCTTTACAGCCATTCCACTCTAATATTTCAGCGGTATGCAAGCCATCGTAGGCCATAAATTTTGTGGAGGATTCTATAATGCCCAAGTGCTTGGCAAATGCTACAATACATCTGCCACCATTGCCACACATAGAGGCTTTTTTACCATCAGAGTTGTAGTAAACCATCTCAAAATCGGTGCTCTCAGATTTTCGTAACAGCATTAAACCATCGGCTCCAACGCCTAGATGTCTATCGCATATTTGTGCTACGTCGTGGTCGCTAATATTGGCAGAGCCTTGTCGGTCGTCTATAAGTACAAAGTCGTTTCCTGCTCCGTGATATTTGTAAAAGTGTATTCTTCTCATTATTGTTTTGTTGTGTTACTATCATTATTTGCTACAGCAGTACTTTTTTCTGTTTGTATGTTGTCTTTAGCTATATCAAATATGTCAGTTTCTGTACGTTCCATTGTAGGTTCTTCAACATTAGTATCGTTTTCGTTTTTGCCCCAAAAGTATTTGTAAAAACGTTTTACTCCCTTTCTGTTGTTTAGCAAAATAAGCAACGAAGTAACTAAAATAGATATGAAAACAACACTATATGTTATGTATTTTATGGCTTCGCCACCGGGTAAACCTGCTTGTTCGGGTAGCGATGCCAATACAGCGGCTGCAAGTCCTTTGGGTATCATCATTGAGATAATAGTCTTGTCAAACGCTGATGAGCGATTTGTGGCAGAAAACCTGGTTAGTAGTAATCTCATAACGAATAGCACCACTGTTGTCAAACCACCATACAGCAATGCTGTCATATCGCTAAACGGAATGGATATACCGATATAAACGAAGAAGAAGGTTTTAAGGATAAATACAATTTCGCTGAAGAAGCTTTTTTCGTGAGCTTCCAGTTTCATCATGTTGTTTTGTTGGAATTTCTTTAGGAAAGAGAATTCAAAATATTCGGTGTTGCCCATTACTATACCAAACGCTAAAGCCGCTATAGCTCCGCTATATCCCATGGCTTCGGACAATCCGTAAAGAACAAAAACAAACGCAGGAGTAAGGAACATAGAGTTTTGGATTTTGCGTATACGTTCCAATATGCTACTCCATGCTATACCACCGGCTACTCCAATCATCATAGCTAATATAAATGATGCTAATACTTTGCCTATTATACCTCCTACATCAACACTGGAATATTTGTACGATTCGATAAACGCCAATGCAAAAACGATACATAGCACATCCGTTATAGCCGATTCTAGAACAAGAACAGTTCTGTTTTCTTCGCTCATAGGTAGTTGCTTTACCAGAGGAATTACTACAGCCGAAGACGTTCCACCTAATATTGCTCCAAGAAGTAGAGAGGCTTTTATTTCTAATCCAAACACAGTGTAGCCCAAAATTCCCACTAATCCTACGCTGAGAAAGAAACTTGGAATGGCTACCCTAACAAGATTCTTCCACGAGTCGCGCAGATTCTGAATACTAGTGTCGGTACCACTCTCGAACAATATGAATACAAGAGTAAGTGATGCGAATACAGAGCCTACCTTGCCAAAGTCGGAGGCTGAAACAAAACCGAACAACGGACCAATCACTATACCTATGAGCATCAAAAGCAAAACATCGGGGATTTTCTTTCTACTGAATATAGCAGAAAACACATGTGCTGAGAATATCAAGATGCCTAAGAATATAAATGTTTGTCCCATATGTCCTAATATTTATTGGTTGTTATATTTCAATTTCTTTGAATACTTTTCTGTAGTTTAGTATTTGAGGATTTTTCGTCCTCATATAGTCAAATTTATCGTTTGCGCTATAAAGTTTTTTTCGTGTTTCTTGTTGTATTACACTCGTAGAGAAATTCAACAATTTTACGCCTGTTTTCTCTCTCAAATATGTCAATAATTCCATTTTAGAGCTTCTAATTATGGATTCGGAATAAGAGTTTTCAAATTCGATATTGAAAAAATTAGAACTCCTGACTGTTATGTCCGAATGTATCATTGCAAACTTGAGGTTCTCGTTTTTAGTAGTAGTTGAATATTCTTCCCAAAACTCGTCGATAATTTCTTTGGTTATTCCGGCTTCTTCTACTTCGTCTTCTGTTTTAGCGTCTTGCACGTTTGCATTATCAACATTTATCGATATTGTCGAAGTTTTGACCGGTACTTTTATTTGTACTAAAGTTTTGGCAGAATTTTCTTGTGTAGTAGTATCAGTAGATTGTACAACAGAAGTCGTTGGTTGTTGAGTTTCCGACGATATTGCTTTTGTTGTATCTTCTGCCGATGTACTAGGTACAGCCTTTACTGGTTGAGGTGCCGAAACGGGCTGTGTGGCATTTGGCACCGACTTAAAATTTTGCAAGTCTCCTCTCATTACCGAGGCCAACTTGGTAAGCGCAACTTCTATAAACAGACGTTTGTTGTTGGCTTCTCTGTAGCGATATTCATAATCGCTAGAAATTTCTAAGTATTTTATTAGTAATGGTAACTTGCAGTTAGCCGCTTGTTCAAGGTACTTTTGTTTTATATTGTCGGTAACATCTAATAGAGTATGAGTTATAGGGTCTAAACATACCAAAAGATTGCGTAAGTGTTCAGATAATCCTGTTATAAAATGTTGTCCGTCGAAACCTTTGCCTAGTACTTGTTGGTATAATAAAAGGGAGTTAGATATGTCGCCGGAACGGAAATAATCTATTAGTTTGAAATAATATTCGTAGTCTAGTACGTTAAGGTTGTCTATACAGTTGGCATATGTAAGATTGCCACCTGTAAAGTTTACTAATTGGTCGAACATAGAGAGAGCATCTCGTAGTCCTCCTTCTGCTTTTTGTGCTACAATATGAAGGGCTTCTGGTTCGTAAGAAATATTTTCAGTAGTAGCTACATACTCTAAATGTTTAGAGATGTCTTCGGTGCGTATTCGTTTGAAGTCGAATATTTGGCATCGAGACAATATGGTAGGTATAATTTTGTGCTTCTCTGTTGTTGCTAATATAAATTTGGCGTATGCCGGCGGTTCTTCTAGAGTCTTAAGGAAAGCATTGAAAGCACTAAGAGTTAGCATGTGAACCTCGTCGATGATATACACTTTGTATCGTCCGGATTGTGGTGGTATACGCACTTGTTCTACTAAGCGTCTTATGTCGTCAACGGAGTTGTTTGAAGCAGCGTCAAGTTCGAAAATATTCATCGATGCAGATTCGTTGAACGAACGACACGATTCACATTCGTTGCAAGCCTCTGTAGTTTCAGAAAGGTGTTCGCAATTGATGGCTTTGGCTAGGATACGAGCACATGTTGTTTTACCTACACCTCGTGGTCCACAAAACAAGAATGCTTGAGCCAACTGTCCTTTCTTGATAGCGTTTTTTAATGTATTGGTAATATGCTCTTGACCTACTACTGATTCAAAAGTGGCAGGACGATATTTTCGTGCCGATACTATGTAGCTTTCCATTTCGATTACAAAGTTTTATGTTTTGTTAGTTATATAGTTATATATAAATCGGAGACTCCTCTTTCCTTTTTGGTAGAGGAGAAGAGGAATCTCTGATAGTTTATGTGTTTGATATTAAAATTCGGCGTTGCCCGGAGTACGAGGGAATGGTATCACGTCGCGAATGTTTGCCATACCGGTAATGAATAGCAATAGACGTTCGAAACCTAAACCAAAACCACTATGAGGTGCTGAACCCCAACGACGTGTATCCAAGTACCACCACATATCTTTTTGTGGTATTCCAAGTTCTTCTATACGATTCAATAGTTTTTCGTAACTTTCTTCGCGTTGTGAACCACCAATAATTTCTCCAATTTTTGGGAACAATACGTCCATAGCTCTTACTGTTTTGCCATCGTCGTTTTGTTTCATATAGAATGCTTTGATATCCTTTGGATAGTCTGTTAATATCACAGGACATTTGAAGTGCTCTTCTACAAGATAGCGTTCGTGTTCAGATTGTAGATCTACACCCCATGCTACAGGGAATTCGAATTTCTTTTTAGCTTGTAGCAATATGTCTATAGCTTCGGTGTATTTTAAACGCACAAACGAGTTGTTCAACACAAAATCCAAGCGTGTCAACAATTCTTTATCCCACATATTGTTTAAGAATTGTAAATCGTCCATGCAGTTGTCTAAAGCGTAGCGAATAAGGTATTTCAAGAAATCTTCGGCAAGATTCATGTTGTCTTCCAAATCGTTGAATGCTACTTCTGGTTCTATCATCCAAAATTCAGCCAAGTGGCGTGGAGTGTTAGAGTTTTCTGCACGGAAAGTAGGACCAAAGGTGTATATTTTACCTAACGACAATGCTCCTAATTCTCCTTCTAATTGTCCCGACACTGTAAGGCTTGTTTGTTTTCCGAAAAAGTCTTTTTGGTAGTCTATATTACCATCTTCTGTTTTAGGAAGGTTGTTTAGATCCATTGTTGTTACTTGGAACATTTCACCGGCACCTTCACAGTCCGAAGCTGTAATAAGTGGAGTGTGAAGATAGAAGAAACCATTATCGTTAAAGTATTTGTGAATGGCAAATGCCATAGCATGTCTTAGTCTGAAAATAGCTCCAAATGTATTGGTACGAGGACGCAAATAAGCTATCTCTCTCAAAAACTCCAACGAGTGTCCTTTCTTTTGCAAAGGATAATCTTCCGGTGATGCTTCACCATAAAGAACTATATTTTCGGCTTGTATTTCTACGCTTTGTCCTTGTCCCATCGATTGAACCAACTTACCGTCGACAGATATACATGCCCCTGTAGTAATCTTTTTCAACAAATCTTCGTCAAAGTTGGCTATATCTACAACCACTTGTATGTTGTGAACAATACTTCCATCGTTTATAGCTATAAAAGCTACATTCTTATTTCCTCTTTTTGTTCTAACCCAACCTTTTATATTCACTGTGGTATTTATAATCTCATCAATGTTTGATTTAAGCAAATATGCTATTTCCAATCTTTTACTCATATTGTTTATTTTTATATTTATTATTTCTTATGTTTCATTTCCATGTCGCTCGAGAACTTAAAAATTCTATGCTCTGCGTTTCTGGTGCACACCATTAGTGTTTCGTTAGTGTCTACTATAATATAGTTTTCTAGTCCTTGCAATATTACTCGTTTGTTGTTAGGTGTAAGTATTATCGAGTCTTTTACATCGTAGGTCAGTACATTGTCGCCGGATATTGAATTGCCATCGTTGTTTTTGTTTCGTGTTTCATATAGCGAGGCCCATGTTTCTACGTCCGACCATCTGAAGTCAGATATCATCACATGTACGTTTGATGCTTTTTCTACCACACCATAGTCGATAGATATCGATTGGCACATCGAATATATGTTTTCTATGATAGAATAAGGTGTTTTGGCATTCACATGTCTGAACGAGTCGTGCAAATCGGGTAGATATGTATAGAATGCTTTTTCTATTGTTTTTATATTCCAGATAAATATACCCGAATTCCACAAGAATTCCCCACTTCTTACAAACTGTTGTGCCATATCGTATGGCGGTTTTTCGGTGAATGTTATCACTTGATGTAGTTTGTTGTTGTTGGGTAGCGAGAGTTCTTCGTCAAATTGTATGTAGCCGTATTTTGTGTTTGGACTTGTAGGTGCTATTCCTAGTGTTATTATCCAGTCGTGTTGTTCTGATATTTGCAAACTGTCTTCTATCAGAGCAGTAAACTTATCTAGGTCGAATATAGCATGGTCCGATGGGCTTACTATAACATTTGCTTGTGGATTTATTTCTTTTATAAGTACGCTGGCATATGCTATGCAAGGGGCAGTGTTTCTTCGTGCCGGCTCGCAAATAATCTGGTAGTCTTGTAGATATGGTATTTGTGATTTTACTAAATCGCGATAGGGTAAACCAGTAACTACAAATATATTTTCGCGTGGGCAAATACTTTCAAACCTTTTTACTGTAGTTTGGAGCATAGTTTCTCCGGTGCCCAATATATCTAGAAATTGCTTTGGGCAAGATGGAGTACTCAAGGGCCAAAAGCGACCGCCCAATCCTCCGGCCATTATGATACAATAGTTATTTACATTCATTGTTTTAGTAGATTTTCATCGTAAGTGTGCGAAAAAACTATTTTGCAAAGATACATCATTTTTCTGTTAAAAACAAACATTATTGATTATTTAGTTTATTTTGTTATTTATCAATGTATTAAATATAAAGATTTCTCGCTAAAAATATAAAGAGGATATCTCGTTAAAGATATCCTCTCTTGATTTTTTATTATTTGAAAAGAAAAATATTCTATTAATACATTCCTCCCATTCCGCCAGGCATACCACCGCCCATTGGAGCTGCAGGTGTTTCTTCTTTGATGTCGCACAACACACATTCTGTAGTTAACAACATACCTGCTATGCTTGCTGCGTTTTCCAAAGCTACACGTGTTACTTTTACAGGGTCGATAACGCCATTTTCGTATAAGTTTTCAAACACTTCTTTGCGTGCATTGTATCCAAAGTCGCCTTCACCTTCTTTAACTTTGTTTACTATAACGCTACCTTCCAAACCTGCGTTAGCTACTATCTGACGTAATGGTTCTTCTACTGCGCGACGGATTATTTCAACGCCCAATTTTTCGTCTTCGTTTTCAGGTTTTATGGTTGATAGGCTTTCGATAGCACGGATATAAGCAGTACCACCACCAGGAATTATACCTTCTTCTACAGCAGCACGTGTTGCATGCAATGCGTCGTCAAAACGATCTTTCTTTTCTTTCATTTCTACTTCGCTTGCTGCTCCTACATATATTACAGCTACACCACCGGCTAATTTTGCCAAACGTTCTTGTAGTTTTTCGCGGTCGTAGTCGCTAGTAGTTTTTTCTATTTGAGCTTTTATTTGTCCTACTCTTGCTTCTATGTTTTCTTTTGCACCACGTCCACTTACTATAGTAGTGTTGTCTTTGTCTATGTTTATTTTTTCAGCTTGTCCTAACATCGACAAGTCTGTGTCTTCCAATTTGTATCCTTTTTCTTCGCTGATAACGATACCACCTGTAAGGATAGCGATATCTTCTAGCATTTCTTTACGTCTGTCGCCAAATCCCGGAGCTTTAACAGCAATGATTTTCAACGAGCCACGCAAACGGTTTACTACCAATGTTGCCAATGCTTCGCTTTCTACATCTTCAGCAATGATTAATAATGGACGGCCTGTTTGAACAACTTTTTCCAATACAGGAAGAAAATCTTTCATAGTGCTGATTTTTTTGTCGTAAATCAAGATGAAAGGATTTTCGTATACAGCTTCCATTTTTTCGGTATCGGTAACAAAGTATGGAGAAATATATCCACGGTCAAATTGCATACCTTCTACCACTTTAACGCTAGTTTCGATTCCTTTAGCTTCTTCGATAGTGATAACACCATCTTTGCTTACTTTTTCCATAGCTTCGGCTATCATTTCGCCTATTTTGCTATCGTTGTTAGCTGAGATAGTTGCTACTTGTTTTATTTTGTTGATGTCGCCGCCTACTTCTCTACTTTGTTTTTTCAAATCGGCAACAATTACTTCAACGGCTTTGTCTATACCACGTTTTAGGTCCATTGGGTTTGCACCTGCTGTAACGTTTTTAAGACCGGTGTTTACTATAGCTTGTGCCAATACAGTTGCAGTTGTAGTACCATCACCGGCTTGGTCTGCGGTTTTGCTAGCTACTTCTTTCACCATTTGAGCGCCCATGTTTTCGATGCCGTTTTCTAGTTCTATTTCTTTTGCTACACTAACACCGTCTTTTGTGATGTGTGGTGCACCAAATTTTTTGTCTATAACTACATTACGTCCTTTTGGTCCTAATGTAACTTTTACTGCGTTTGCCAATGCGTCAACACCTTTACGTAGTTGTTCGCGTGCGTCGTTATTAAATACTATATCTTTTGCCATTTTATTCTGTCTCCTATTTATATCAGTTTATAATATGTATAATTAAACAATTGCGTAAATATCGCTTTCGCGCATTATCAAATAGTTTGTACCGTCTATTGCTATTTCTGTTCCGCTATATTTTCCGTACAAAACTTCATCGCCAACTTTTACAGTCATAGCTTGGTCCTTGGTTCCGTTGCCTACTGCAACAACTGTTCCACGTTGTGGTTTTTCTTTTGCAGTGTCTGGGATTATGATTCCGCTTACAGTTTTTGTTTCAGCTTCGGCAGGTTGTACAACAACTCTATCTGCCAATGGTTTAATGTTTAATGTTGCCATATCTGTTTTATTTTTTATTATTTTATATTACTATTCGTTTTTTATTCGGCGCACTTTCTTATTACCTAAGTGCATTTTATATAATGCAATTTACGTTCCTTTATTGTGATGACATATTAAATATGACAAATTTTCAGATAGAAATGACATGTAGAATGTCTATATTTATGCAAAGTGACATTTTGTCTGTGTTTTGTTTTTGTTACCTAACGTATCACTTCTCTGTTTGTTTTTCAATTAAGAAGTTGCCTTTATATTGTGGAAATATCTAGAATGTCATTTAAATGTGTGTTTAGGCCGATTTTTTTTGATCGCGATGTCGGCTCTGTGCGATCGCGATGTAGCCGTTACGATATCGGGAGGGAAATTCTTTTTCATCGCGATGGAAAAAAATGTCGTTCACATGCAAGTATATTAGCCAAGTGTAGCAAAAAATAATTCATACGATGAGGCGATTTTATCTGCCGATATGCGTTGTTTTTCTTTTATATTTGAATATTATGGCAAAACAGATATCAAACATTGTTCCGTTTGGTTGGTTATATAAGCGTGAATTAATGTGTGTAAACAACTAATAAAAAATAAAATATACTATGACAGTGTTGATGTTTGGTTGGGAATTTCCTCCGCATATAACAGGTGGTTTGGGAACTGCTTGTTTTGGGCTTACCAAATCTTTGTTTTTAAGGGGAATGGATATAATATTTGTAGTTCCAAAATTGTTTGGCGACGAAAACACCGAAGTGGCTCGCGTGGTGGGTGCCGACAATGTGGCTGTAAAAATAGACAGTATAAAACAATTTTCTCAGAGCATCAATTCTAAATATATCGAAATCAATTCTAAATTGGTTCCTTATCAAACCGACGAAGAATATTTTAGATTGGCCAACAGTAGCACTGTATCTGTTGAAGGCAATGTAGATGAGAACAAGTATTTTTCTTTTTCGGCAGGATATGGCAAAGACCTTTACAGCGAGGTGGAACGCTATGCTATAGTGGCATCGCAGATAGCTCGCGACTTTGAGTTCGATATAATACATTGCCACGATTGGCTTACATATAAGTCGGGGATAGAAGCCAAAAAGATAAGCCGTAAGCCCTTGGTGGTGCATGTGCATGCTACCGAGATAGACCGCAGTGGCTACAACAATATAAATAGTTTGGTTTTCGAGATAGAGAAAAAAGGCATGGACGAAGCCGACAAGATAGTGTGTGTAAGCCAATATACAAAAGATATATTGGTAAAATACTATCATCAAGATGCGTCGAAGATAGCCGTTGTGCATAATGGTATAGACAAGGAGCCTTTGGCTACAAAGCATGCCAAGGTAAAAAAAACGGCAAAGTTGGTGACTTTTTTGGGACGTATAACTCATCAGAAAGGTCCTGAATACTTTGTCGATGCGGCTGCAAAAATACTGGCGAAGGATAGAGACGTGCATTTTGTGATGGTAGGCAGTGGCGATTTGTACAACAAGATGGTAGAAAAAGTGGCAGAGCAGGGACTTGCCGATCGTTTTCATTTTACAGGCTTTTTGAATCAAGCCGATGTTAATAAAATACTCTCGGCTACCGATGTATATGTTATGCCATCGGTAAGCGAGCCATTTGGAATATCGGCATTGGAGGCATTGGAAAACGATGTGCCTATTGTGATAAGCAAACAAACAGGCGTTGGCGAGGTGGTGAACAATGCTTTGAAAGCAAACTTTTGGGACACCGATAGTATTGCCGATTCGATATATGCACTTTTGAACTACAAAACTCTTAAAAACACAATGGTTAAGGAATGTAGGCGCGATTTGGAACACTTGTCGTGGGAAGCTGCTGCATCGAAGTTGGAAAACTTGTACAACCAGCTGCTAAGTTGACATGCGTGGAAATTCTATACCAAGATATAATACATAACAATATACAACAATAATAATATGAATGCTATATGTTTAAACTTTAAAGTGCATCAACCTTACTACTACAAAAAATACCACTTCTTTGATATTGGAGTGACACACGACTACTACGACCATAGCCGAAACGAAGAAATGATACGCCGAGTGTCGAGGTCGTGCTATATACCTACCAATAATATGTTGCTCAAACTGATAGAACGCTATGGCGACAAACTCTCGTTTAGTATGACTATATCGGGTACTACTATGGAAATGTTGGAAAACTATGCTCCGGAGGTGCTGAAAAGTTTTCAAACGTTGGTATCTACCGGCAGTGTAGAACTTATGTCTACTCCATACTACCATTCGATGGCGATGGTAAAAAGCAGCGACGAGTTTAAGTGTCAGGTAACGCAACATCAGAAAAAGACCAAAGAATTGTTTGGGGTAAGCTGTAGAAATTTTGCCAATACCGACCTTATTTATGCCGACTATCTAGGTATAATATTGTCGGAGATGGGTTTTAGAGGAGTGGTAACCGAAGGGGCAAAATATGTTTTGGGTTGGCGTAGTCCAAACTATGTATATTCTAATCCTATAGCACGGAATCTGAAAATACTGTTTCGAAACCAACAGCTTAGCGATGATATATCCCTGCGTTTTTCTAACTCCTATTGGGCAGGCTATCCGCTTACGGCAGAGAAATTTTCCGATTGGCTGTGCCGCGACCCTAACCACAAATGTGTAACTATTGCTATGGACTACAAGGTGATTGGCTACTATATGGAACGCAGTTCGGGGATATTTGGCTTTTTTGAAAACTTGCCGCAGACAATATTCAGAAACACCGACTTTAAGTTTCTTTCGCCGAATACTATTTTTAGCCATTCCGATGCGGTGGCTCCGGTGTATATACCCAACGAAATTTCGTGGATGTCGGCCGAAAGAGATATTTCGCCATGGTTAGGCAACGAATTGCAGAAAGATTTTTTCAGAAAGTTATACCGGCTCGAAGAGGCTGTGAAGCGTATAAACGAGCCTAAGATATTGGAGGATTGGCGACGATTGCAGAGTGTGGACAATTTGTTTGACATGAATTTTAGGTGGCTGAACGAGCATCAGTTTGATGTAGACAATCCGCAGTCGCCATACGAAGCCTATATAAATAATATGAATATACTAAACGATTTGGAAATGCGATTGCAGCAAATACGTTTCAGCCGAATGGTGATACGAAACAAACTAAAAAACACCGTAGAGGTGTAAAACAAAAGGTGGCAAGATTTTCAAGCCACCTTTCATTGTTTATAGTATATTATAGAGCTGCGTTTCTGAAGAATCGGTCCCAACGTATTTTGGATAGTCCCGACTTGTCTTTGTCTATCGAAAGCAATACTCTCGATGCTTTTCCTACTATGTGGTCTTCTGGAACAAATCCCCAGAAGCGGCTGTCGGCCGAGTTGTGTCGGTTGTCGCCCATCAGCCAATAGTAGTCCATCTTTATTTGGTATTGTGTAGTTTCTTGACCATTAATGAATATCTTTCCGTCTTTTGTTTCCAATGTGTTGTTTTCAAACACTTCTATTATTCTGCGGTATATAGGCAAGTTTTCGGTAGTAAGTGTTACTATGTCGCCTCTTTGTGGTATGCTGATAGAACCAAAGTTGTCGGCATTCCATTTGTAGTTGTTGCTGTGTGGGAATATGTCGAAATCTCTGTAGCCTGGATATACTTCTATAGGAATTATTTTTTCTACGCCCGGATACGATAGCAGTTTTTCGTAGTTTTCGTTGGTCAAAGGTAGTGTCATGTAGGTTTCCATTTCGGCAATATCGTTTTGGCTGATGCCTATGTTTGCAAGGTCTTGAGCCGATATTTGCATAAAGTTCATATACGATGCTGTCATAAATACGTCGCTGCTGTCCACTTGGTCGAAGGTGGTTTTTGCATATCCGTTTATGTATAGTGGTTTTATATCGTCGACGGCAATGTGGCGGCTAAGTATGTCGAACTGTGCTTTTGTCATAGGAAGGTAACAACGGTATCTCGAAGTGCTTATGTCTTCGTTGGATATGTTCAAACGTTGCAAGTCGGCGGCACTTGGCAGTGCAGCGCCTTTTTTCATTTTTATTGCATAGGTATATTGCAAATCGGTTGGGTTTTCGATAGCCGAACCGTTGATATATACTATCTTGTTTATTATTTGTAGCTCTTCGCCGGGCAAACCTATTGTTCTCTTTATAAAGTTTTCGCGTTTGTCGATAGGTCTGGTTATTATCTCGCCAAATGTTTGAGGGTTGCTGTGAACCACTTCGCGGCCATATTCTCTTACCAAAGCATGGTAGCTTGCATTGCTTTCGAATGCCAATGCTACGGTGTCGCCGTCGGGGTAGTTAAACACTGTGGCATCGTAGCGTTCCACTTTGCCTGTGCCACAAAAACGATGGTAGCCAAGTTGTATGCCGTCCCAAAACGATTTTATTTTTGTGCCGGGCACCGAGTGATGTATAAGAGGCACTGCAACCGGTGTGTTTGGTACACGAGGACCATAGGCCAATTTGCTTACAAAAAGGAAGTCGCCCACTTTCAACGATTTTTCCATCGAAGAGGTGGGGATATTGTATAGCTCGAACATAAACGTTCTGATTATTGTGGCTGCCACAAGTGCAAATATAAGAGCGTCGGCCCATTCGCGTGCCGAGCTGTATTTGATTTCGGGTAGCTCGCTAGGATTGGTGTAGGTGTATTTTTTTGAAAAACCTATGTATGGCAAATAGATGAATGGGAATATTACCGCAAGCGTTTGTTCGCCAAGTCCGTTGCGACGGAAACATTTGGCTGTTTCTACCACCATAAGCAGATAGGTGAACACGTTGATTGCCGGAATGGCTATGTATATGTACCATTTCCAATTCTTGCCCAATATTTTTATCCATAGAATAAGGTTGTAGATAGGGATAAGGGCTTTCCAACCTTTGATGCCTGCTTTTTCGAATATTGCCCATAGCCCCACAAAAGGCAAAACGCAGTATGCAATTAGTAAAATGTCGAATATCATCTTTCTTTTTCTAAACTTGATTAATAAACACACTAAACGTCGTTTTCATTCAAATATTGTCGAGATATTGTATATTTTTCTGTTGTTTGTGGTTGCGGTGGCTTGCAAAAGTGGGAGGACGGCAGATGAATTGTGCCTAAACCATCGATGAAAAGCCCCGAGTGGGCTGCAAAATAGAAATAGAGAAAGCAGTGAGCAAAAAAATGGTTGCGGTGCAAAGGTGTTAGTATTCAGAACGCTATCTTGGCGAATGATGTGCAGACAAAAAAAATACTTTCAGCAATGGATTTTTGTTAGTATCTTTGCATGCGTAATTAAAAACTATACATACATTGAGATTCGAAAAACTTATAGCTCAGCGATTCTTGCAAAAAGATAAAGGCAACTTTTCGCAGCCATTGATAAAGATAGCAACCCTAAGTATAGCGTTGGGGGTACTTGTTATGATACTTGCAGTGTCTATATTGCGAGGTTTTCAGAAGGAAATTACACACAAAGTGGTAGGCTTTGGTTCGCATATTGTGGTTAATAATTTCGATGTGGGCACAGCCTACGAGCAGCAGCCTATCGAGAATAATCGTCCTATCGTCGACAGGATATTGGCGGTGGACGGGGTGAAGCATGTGCAGTATTTTGCCACAAAAGGCGGTATGATAAAAACGTCCGACCAAATACAAGGTATAATGTTGAAGGGGGTCAGCTCGAACTTTGATACTGCTTTTTTTGAAGAAAACCTTTTGGAAGGACGGCTGTTTAAGTTTGAAGATACAGTGGCCTCAAACGAGATAATTATTTCCAAAACGTTGGCCGACAAGCTGAACTTTAAGCTCGACGATAAGGTGAGAACCTATTTTTGGCAAGACAACAACTATAGGGCAAGGGCTTTCAAAGTGGTGGGTATATATTCTACCGACCTGACCGAGTTTGACGATGCTTTTATAATAGGCGATATCAGAACTGTTCAAAAACTCAACAACTGGGCCGACAATCAGGTGGGGGGCTACGAAATATTGGTCGACAACTTCGACAATCTGCCTTATCTGGCATCGCAGATATACGATATGCTGGACTACGACCTTACTTTGACCACGGTGGTAGAGTCGCAGCCCGATTTGTTTTCGTGGCTCGAACTGCTCAATACCAATATTGTACTTATACTTGGGGCAATGGCTTTGGTGTGTATGGTGTCGATAATATCGGCATTGCTGATAATGATTTTCGAAAAAACATCGATGATAGGTTTGCTGAAGACTTTGGGAGCTACCAATAGGTCGATACGACGAATATTTATCTACAAATCCATATCCATAATAGGCGTAGGCTTGTTGATAGGCAACATCGTGGCTTTTGCTTTTGTTGTATTGCAATCCAAGTTTCAGTTTATATCGCTTAACAAGGAGAGCTACTCTATGTCGGCAGTGCCTGTCGATTTGAATGGCTGGACATATTTGTTGGTAAGCATCGGTACAATGGCGGCCTGTTTGTTGGCATTGTTGGTGCCTACGGGATTTATATCGAAGGTGCGTCCCGCCAAAACAATACGCGTAGAATAGAAGCCCCGAATGCCTTTTGAAATAGGGTGGAAGAGTGGCGAAGAAAAGAAAAACAAACAATAAGTGTAACAGTATAAAAAGGTGAGTTATGAAGCTGTTTAGGTATACATCGAAACGTTGGAAGATAGCAATATTGATATTTTCAGTGTTGTTGGCAGTGGTGGCATTGGTGCAGGTGAACAATATTATAGTGCAGATACAAAATTCGGAAAAAGAGAAGATAAAGTTGTGGGTAAATGCCATAAGCCGCAAGGCCGAATTGGTGTCGCACACCGAAACGTTTTTCAAGACAGTGCGAGAAGAAGAACGTCGCCGGATGACGTTGCTGACCGAGGCACAGCAGGCTTTTATGGAGTTGCCTTTGGAGCAAGACGTGAGTTTTTACTATAGTTATTTGTCGGCAAACAAAACAATCCCCGTCATAATTACCGACGACGAAAACAACATAACATGGTACCGAAATATCGATTTGCCGCAAGGCGTAACCAAGCTGGAAGGGGCGCTGTTGGCCGATTTTACACAAGAAACTCCCGTGCACTATACTGCATATAACATGCACTTTACATTGTACTACAAAGAATCCAAAATATATACCGATTTGCGTAAAGTGCTCAACGATTTCACACAGTCGTTTTTGTCGGAGATAACAAACAACTCGGTGTTTGTGCCCGTAATTGTCACCGACAGTTTGCACCGTAGCATCTTGGCATCGGGCAATATCGATGTAGACAGGCTCGACAACAGCTACGATTTGCGAAAGAAACTGGAAAAAATGAGCGAGGACAATGCACCTATCGAGATAATTCTTCCCGACGAGTGCAAGGCATATATATACTACGAAAAAACACCCCTTTTGCAAGCATTGCAGTATGCCCCAATAGTGTATATATGTATAGCGTTGGTGCTGATATTGGTGTCGTACAATCTGTTCAGAACCGCCCGAGATATGCAGCAAAACCAGATATGGGTGGGTATGGCCAAAGAAACGGCACACCAGTTGGGTACTCCGATATCGTCGTTGATAGCGTGGGTGGAATACTTTAAAACCAAGGGATTGGAAGAAAAATATTCGTCGGAGATACAAAAGGATCTGACACGGTTGGAAACCATTACCCACAGGTTTTCAAAAATAGGGTCGGTGCCCGAACTGAAAGATGAAAATATAGTGCATGTGATACAGAATGCGATAAACTATCTGCAAAGTCGCACCTCTAAAAAGGTGAACTTTATAACCAATTTTCCCGAAGATAGCGAATCGTTGGTGTTGCCGTTGAATACATACCTGTTCGAGTGGGTGATAGAAAACGTGTGCAAAAATGCCATCGACGCAATGAATGGGGCAGGCACATTCTCGGTTATTGTCACTACCGACGAAAAACACATCTACATCGACCTGTCGGATACCGGAAAGGGAATGCCAAGCTCTATGCACAAAGATATTTTCAAACCCGGCTATAGTACCAAACAGCGAGGTTGGGGCTTGGGACTGTCGTTGGCAAAACGAATAATAAACGAGTACCACAAAGGAAAGATATTTGTGAAATATTCGGTGCCCGACCAAGGTACGGTGTTCCGCATAGTGCTGAAAAGGAAAAGAGAAAGGTCGTAAGTGCGGCGTTTTGTGTATGCACGCATACTGCTTGGTAGTTTGGCAGTACGGTCTGTAGCTAATTGCTTTCCTTTCGGAAGGCAAAAGCAAAATACTTTTTTTAAAACCCGATACGGTAAAAAAGAAAATATATCAAGGCAACTTCTAAAAATTGCTTTGCAAGTGATTTGCGGAATTTTCTTGAGAAGATTTCTACTTTCTTTTGATTGAGCATAGCGGGCTATACGATTGAAAAAGAAATAGAAAGATTCCAAGAAAAAACGCAAAGCACGCAAAAGTTCTTTTGTTACATGATAATATTTCAGAGGACGTGGAATTTTTAGAAGTTGCCTCAAATGTTAATTAAAAAAAGTAGTATATTTTTGGCAAATGTTAAAAAATATTCCTCTATAAATCAATATGTTGAAAAATACTTTGCTATAAATTTTGCCATATTGCAATAAAAGTTTACTTTTGTAGTCCGAAAGGAAGTTTTGGAAGAGTAAATTGTAAAGTTTTATTGAAATATTGATGTATTGTTTGTTCTCGGGCAAAAGTCGTCGGAGTAGAAATGTATTATCTTCGGCGGCTGTTCTTGCGAAGTTCGGCAAAGGATTCAACAAAGTTCGGCAAAGGGTTCGAAAGTGTTCGGCGTAGGGTAGCCCCTCACGTCGAGAGCGCGGTTTCCTCACGTCGAGAGGACGCCGCCCTCACGTCGAAAGGGAACCGTCCTCACGTCGAGAGGGAAATACCTGCATCGAACAAATCAATTATCATTCTCGAACAAACTTGAAAGCTATTCCGAAGAAAATAAAAAACAAATTAAAAGCAAGTATATATAAATATTGAATAGTATGGCTATAGGTTATTTGAAAAAGAAACAAAAACTACCTGTGAAAGGAGAGATGAAAGAGGTGTACCTGGCAAAGGTGTGCTATGCAAATTATATTGATATAAGCATACTTGCCGAAGATGTTTCCAAGATTTGTTCGGCATCGCCGGCCGATGTGCTTATGCATGTGAGGGCGTTGGAAGATTGCATAAGCAG
>JAFZDP010000043.1 GCA_017561155.1 Bacteroidales bacterium
GATCTACTGGAGGTGGTGTTACCTTTGGTGGTGGAGAGCCCTTATTGCAATTTGAGTTTATAAAAAAGTTTAAAAGCATTCTTGACGGACATAATTTTATTCCCAATAAGGCTTTCGTTAGAAACACTTGGAAGATAGCGGCTGAAACTTCCCTAAATGTTCCTTTAAAGAACCTGCAAACTCTGCAAGAGGTTATTGAAGAGTATATCATTGATATTAAGGATATGAATCCTGAGATATACAAACGATATACTAAGACTAACAATAATCGAGTTATTGAGAATCTCAAGTGGCTCATAGGACAGGGATTATCTGACTCTCTTTTCGTCAGGGTGCCACTTATTCCAGGATATAATACAGAGGAGGATGTTGAAGCATCAGTTCATGCTTTAAAAGAACTCGGTATAAAGAACATTGAGAAGTTTCAATATATTGTTCAACAAGATAAAGATAATAATAAATATATCGTCGCGAATGGAAAGGCTGTTTGTGTTGCATTGAAGCAAATACGAATCGATATAGCCAAGTCAAATGGGATATTATACGAACCTTCAATATGTCATTACGAGGGTGAATGCCCTGGTACATGCCCAAGGTGTGAACAAGAACTGGACGAAATATCATTACAAATAAAACAAAAGTAAATACAAATAATATCTTTATTAGTGGACTAATTTACTCTCCATTATTGAATCTATTTAATGGTGAAAAATCAGAGATTGACGACTGCATTCAATGGGCTGATGAAAAGTATGGTAGCGTATGCAAAAGTAGTGATAGTGCTGTCGCTATACTATACTTGCGTGAGCAGTCTGTATATCGGAGTTTAATTGCGACTATCAATGGAATCCAAAAACGATATGATGACTCTAAAATGGTGGCACACAACTATAGTGACTTACATATTGAACAGAGTATGATGGAGTTATTAAGAAAAAATGGTTATGTCGTAATTAAGAAATACAAAAAGCATCTATGATTATTCTAAAATCAGAACACACTATTGGTCCTAAATTTAACGTCCTAGATGGAACTATAGAAGGACTTATAGAATATTGTGTTGAATGGGCAGATAAAGTATATAAAGAAGTGTGTAAGAGCAATGAATCTGCTATTGCTTATATTAAACTCGAAGAAGGAGAACTGACTCAAGAATTAAAGGTTATGTCTAAAAATAATTCTAGGGCGATTGTTTACATAGAAAAAATATTAAATGGTGTGGACATAGACCAAATTATATTTAACGAACAAAAACAATATGAAGATTTAGATAACAAAGGTTATATAATTGTAAAAAAATATTAAATACATATATGGGGTTATTTGATTCACTAATGTCTGTATTAGTTCAACCAGTGGGACTAATACATATCGATTACAATCAACAGTTCGATGATGAAGCGATTGAGTGGGCAGACGAACTATATTCTCGTAATAGCCAAAATGTAGAGAGTGCATTTGCGTGTCTTGAATTGCGTGGCAACCTACTTGTGAGACGATTTTACTATCTGCAAGAAAAACAGGCATATCTTATAGAGTTTCCCGAATTCGTTGACATAAACTCTCTTGAAGATGAAGTTTTACAGTCAGAACAGTTCAAGGAACTAAAGAAAACAGGACGTATAATTATCAAAAAATACTAAACAATAAATAACTATGGGACTATTTGATATATTGTTCGGTGATCCAAGACCGAAAAAATGTGAGGGCTATACGATTAACTACTCCGATCCATATTGGTCTCCTTGTCCAGTCCATGGTTGTACAACATACCAGACGGTAGAGGAACCAACGCTAGCATATTGCCCTAAATGTAGAAGATTGTTAGTGCATGAGGATGATCGGACATCTAATTACATCTATCAATGATTATAAACCATTCACATCATAAAACTGCTCCTATAATTGGCATAAGTAGACATAGACTCCTCACTGATGGTGAAGGAGTAACTACTCTTGTGGCATTTCATGGGTGCCCATTGCGCTGTAAGTACTGTATAAATTCGCAATGTAATGCAGTAGATGGTGTAAAAGAAACATTAACTCCGAAACAGTTGTATGAGAAAGTAAAGATAGACGACATCTATTTTCTTGTTACCGGTGGTGGTATAATGTTTGGTGGTGGCGAACCTCTATTGCATTATGATTTCATAACCGAATTTCGTAAAATATGTGGCGATAGGTGGAAGATTTATCTTGAAACATCACTCAATGTTAACCGATACTTTGTCGAACAATTAGTTGATATCATAGATTATTGGATAATAGATATTAAGGACTGGAATGATGAGATTTATCTACGATATACTGGTTGTAAAAGCAGACAATTAAAGGACAATTTGGAATACCTGCTTTCGCAAGGGTGTGTAGATAAGATAATGATTCGTGTGCCTAGTATCCCTAACTATAATAGTGAGTCTGATATCTCATCATCGATTGCAGAGCTAAATAAATTAGGTATAAAATGTATTGATCAATTCAATTATACTGCAGATGTCAATTCTTTACACAAAGTGAATAAACGTCCACCTCAAAACGGAATAAATAGTGGCAAGTTTAAATGTGAGGTTCTAAAAAGTATCAGAGTTCATGTAGCTGAATATAATGATATTCACTATAAGCCACATGAATGTGAACATAAAGTATGTGTAATAGGAAGTTGCCCAATGTGTGATAAAGAACTAGCATGGGTAACAAAAGAATATTATAAACAGCAAGAACTATGTTTAAGAAATTAAGAGACTTTATAAAAGTTATCGCGAACGATGACTGCAGTATCCCTGAGAACAATAGTGAATTCAACAATGAGCTGTTGCAGGGTCGCATAATAGAACGCGCCATACCTGAATTAAAAAATAAAATTCCAATTGTAACAAAGAGCCTTGATAGTGATGAACATTCCGAAAAAGAAAAAAAGATTACATTGAAATAGAAATATAGCGAATATGTTTAAAGAACTGAAAGAGTTTATTAACAAGATTTCCAAAGAGGAACATCCTGAATCAGAAATGAGTGATGACTTAAAAAAGAAAATAGAAGAAAAACTAAAAGGTCCTCATATGCATGGAATTGTTGTTGGCCCAATTGACAATAGGAAGAAATGTGAGCGTAGTAATTATAATAACGACGAAACAAAATAAAACTAGAATATATGTTTAAAGAATTAGGAGCATTTATCGACCATGTAGGCAGAGCTACAGGACGAATGATAGGACAAATATTGTCAGATAAGGAAGAAAATGATGATGGAATACTTATGGGGAAACCAGCGCCAGATTTTGATGATAAGCCAAGGATTAGGGTAAAGAATTTTACGGATAACCCTGATGGACCTATTGTTAATGTTAATGACGAGGAATCCGAATAATATAAAATCGAACAATATGAGCAATAAGATTATTAAAATTGGTGGACAAACTCTTGAAATGAGAGAGTATGAAACAACAGCATCAGAGCGTTCAACATACGGATTGAATGTGTATGTAGCTTGGGATGTTAAATGTGCTTTGTGGTGCATCGCCTGTTATATTCAAAAGAGATGGTGCAATATTATTCTCTAACAAGTAGATATTATGAATAATTGCATTGATATTAAGGAGCTGCTGGAAGAATACAGACATCGAGGCTATACGCTAAATAATAGAGTTAGTCCGCAACCAGAACAACAAGGCAGTTGGGAACAGCAGATTGTTCGAATATTATGGAACACTGGTAGCGTAACAGTTCCTTTGAACGACCCAATTTATATAGCACTATTATTTATTTTTTATCTATCTGAAGAAGGTCTCATTTTTACTCTTAATCCGATTTTGCCATTTGGGAACAGGAATGTATTGGGTGAAGATTTAGATAAGATTTTTAATGCTCTCGAAATATATTATGGCAATTGGGAGGTATATTGGAAAATAACCTCTTTATGTACTTTTGATCCAAATACAGGAATTCTTAAGTACGGTAGATAAAAATATAATCTTCTATACAGATATATTTTCCCCGGGTTACTACTCTATATGAGAAAAGAGTTAGTAATCCGGGCGAAAAGTTTATATGGATATGAATGCGACACTTAACATAGGACAGACGATTGGCGATTTCCGCGTTGAGGAATTCGCAAAGGTTTCTGCTGACAATCACAGCGAAAGCTACTTTGTGAGTGGTCAAGATGGTAAAAAGGCGTTGTTGAAGTTGTATCTGGACAATGCCGGGGATGATGTTGTAGAATATCAAGCAGGTAAAGTTTCACCACAAAGTCTCGGCTTTGTTCCTATGGTTGCAAGTGGCAACATAGAACATAATGGTTGTTCATATCGCTACATTGTTCGTGATTTTATAGAGGGTAAACGCTTGTCTGACATTATCGAAGATGGGTTTACATTATCCATTGCAGATATGCCAGGACTCAAAAACGATATAACCAAAGATGTAAATGTTTATATTCCATTATACAAGGAAGTGCTACCTAATTGTGATTTAATAATTTATATCATAGATGCTCATACTAAAGAATTAGGTATTGATGTACAAATATTACGTGACATTGTCATTTCAATCTGTCAAAAAGCTGGTAAAACAAGGAATATTATCATTGCACTTAATAAAATTGACGCAATTGGTCAATCATTTCCAGAATACAGAACAAATAAAGAGTACCATTGGGACAAAATTGAAAATAGAGCAACTCCAACATTAGCAAAACTGATAACAGAAAGAGTCATGCATATTTACGAGGAACTTGTAGAACATAATATTTTTGATAATATAGACTGTAACCAGTCTCCAGCATATTCAGCTGTATATGCATATAATTTACAGGATTTCCTATTAGCAATATTAGACTCTGAAAGAGGATATATATTCGTTGGTACTGTCGCCGATAAAGTAATGGCTAGATGGAGTGATAAAAAATCAAAAAACATTGGATATGACATCTCAAGAAAGAGAAGAATATGAAAAATTATCGAAAACAGCGAGAGAGTATTACGATATGTATATGCGTAACCATCCTGGTGCATCACATGTAAATGCATACAAATTAGCTGTAAGACTAGGTAAAACAGAAAAAATTTTTGATGAGAATAATGGTAATATAGATTTGGGTCGTCCTGAAATACAAAAAGGTATCTTAGAAGAAACCGCAGAATTTATTTCTAGAATGGCTCCACGAGTCTGGGCACAAGTTCGTTCTGATTTTCAAAGAGCGATTGATTATTTAGGCGATTTGGTTAGAAGAGGAATGAACTGGGTTGAAGAAAATATAGTTGACCCTATAATTGATTTTTTAGATGATATATTTGGCTAATGAATAATAAAAAAAAGGACTTAAAATGAAAAATGAAAGATATGATTTTTATAAAAGGAATCATCCAGAATGGAGTGATGAACAGATTTGGACAGCGATAAGTTTAGATATGCAAGCCGAAAATGTTGTTGAAAAAGGTGGTGAGGATATAGATTTAGAACAACCTGATGTTGTAGAAAAGATTCTTGTTGGAGCAAGAAATTGGTTATCTACAGCACTGCCACAAATATTTCAAAAGGTAAAAGATTTGTTTAACAACCTAATCAATACGATTGCTTCTTGGGTTCAAAAAGGATTGTCGTATGTTGTTGACCTCATTGGAACTATATTAGGACGATAGATTTACGGAAATATGAGATCATAGGACTTTTCTATGGTCTCATATTTTATTATGAAATTATGTTTCTAAAATTTCTAGAAGTTGCTTGTGAGTATTTTTTAGATGCTAATAATTCAATAACAAACATGAGAAGAGTAAAAGAAATTAAAGGGCTTAAATGTCCCAATCATGAATATTTGAGAGATAATCATAACTTTACTTACGAAGAGGTATTTCCGGGTGCACAACCATTGCCAAGTACTCGTTGTGTGAATTGTGGTTATACTAAATCTTTGCATAAGGTGCAAAAAGTATAGAAGATGGCAATGATTTGCACTATACTGTAAATATTATGACATTAAACAACCGATTGTTGGATTGTGCTATAGCTGTCTTAATCCTCATTGAAAAGAAAATAAAAAATCCATAAGTTGACGAACTCGTGGATTTTTTTTGAAGTATAAATCTAAATCAGAAACAGAATTATTATGTCCTACAACAATTTAACTGACAGACAAAAAAGTTTAGACAAAGCTATTGAAAGTTGCAGTGTAAAGCTAGATAACACCGAGACATGCCTTAGAAAAGTGATGAAAGCCATTGGTGCAAAAGATGATGAAGCAAGTTTTGTACGTAAACGGATAGAGCTTAGATTACGCACTGCCGCATTACTTGCCAACACCGATACATTCATCTCTAACACAGAGCGTATGCTCGACCAATTTGAGAAAGATGAAGAAGAGTGGCGAAAAAAACTTGGATTTTGATTTCTACACTGATAGGTTTTATTTATTTTTTGCTCTATAATAAACGTGAATAAGTAAAAGAGTTATGACTAAAGATGCTATAGATCAAATATACGAGAATGCCCGCAGGGGTGATGTTTTTGCCAAAACACTTTTGGGACAGATACTTTGCGAGGGTAAATATGTTCAGCAGGATAGGCAGAACGGCATAGGGTGGCTTAGGGATGCCGCTCAATGCAATTGCCTATACGCTAAAGAACTTGTAAATGAACATTTGTCGTCACCTTTATCGTCGCATACAAGTGGGGATGCCGGCAGTCAGCCATCAATGATTGATAGGAGTGCCGAATTAAAATCGCTGATAGGGTTAGATAGAGTAAAAGAAGATGTTGATTCGTTGCGTAACCTTATCAAAATACAAGCATTGCGTAAACAGCAGGGGTTACCCAATACAAAGGTGTCTTACCATTGTGTGTTTACAGGTAATCCCGGAACAGGTAAAACCACAGTGGCTCGCATAGTGGCCGGGATATATAAAGAACTAGGTTTGTTAAAGAAGGGGCATCTTGTAGAGGTAGACCGTTCCAAACTTGTGGCTGAATATGTAGGGCAAACAGCACCAAAAACCAATAAGGTGATAGACGAAGCTCTTGATGGGGTACTCTTTATAGACGAAGCCTATTCGTTGCTTGGTGGTGAAAATGATTTCGGTTCGGAAGCTATAGCTACTCTGCTTAAACGTATGGAAGACGACAGAGATCGCCTTGTGGTAATCTTAGCCGGATATACCAACGAGATAAAGGACTTCATTGCTTCTAATCCGGGATTGCAATCTCGCTTCAACCGCTACATACAATTCGACGACTATTCGGCGGAAGAACTGACCGAGATATTAAAACGTAGCTTGAGAAAATCGCACTACAAAATAAAACGAGACGCCTTTGCAAAGTTACAAACAGTGATAGAAAGAGCAGTAATTTCCAAAGACAAACATTTTGGCAACGCACGTTATGTTCGAAATTTGTTTGAAAAAGTGGTGCAAAATCAGGCGAATCGCTTGGCTAAGATGGATACAATAGATAATGACGAATTGAGTATAATAACTATCGAAGATATAAAAATATAATAGGTAAGAATATGGATGAACTTAGTAATGTTTTTGGAAGTGCCGAACAGCTATGGCAGTACATAAAAGAATATGCTTCTAAAGCCGGTTGTGAGGCAACACGAGTAGTGTTGGAGCTATATTATGTAATGAAATCGCCACAAACACCGGCTGTGGACAAAACCATTATTATAGCAGCACTTGGCTATCAGCTTTTACCTAATGATTTGATGAGTCGCAAAAAATTTGGTTGGCTTGGTTTAATTGACAACGGAGTAACCTTGGCTATAGCCTACAACCGTGTAAAAAAAAGAGTAACACCACAAATAGAAGCACAGGTGAGTGCAATATTAAATCAGTGGTTTAGGACAGAAGAAGATTTTGAACAACCACAATTTCCGGACAATAACAATATAGACAATTGGCAACCGCAATATTCAGACCCTATTTCCGGTCACCGAACTATTCCTCCGGCTAAAGAATATGGCGACGATGAAGAAGTGATAATTGATTAAACTTTTGCTTTTGGCTTGGCTGATGATTAAAATGTTAAACTAGAATTACTACAGATATTAATACATAAAAACATATAACAAATGAATAAGATAGAAGAATATATTGACGAAATATTGGTAGAAGACAATCAGGAAAATGCTATAGTAGGTATTGATAGAGACGATATAGATGCCTTCAGAAAAGGATGCGACACCATAGATGGTGCTAAAATACAAGGCACAACAAGCTCTATTTGCAACGCCCTTTCCGAAACGTTTGCCGATATAGTGAAAAGGAACGAGCCCAACAAATGTGAAGGTATTATACTTTCAATAAAAACATCCGAAACCTATGAGCTAACCATGGAAGAAACAAGCGATATATTGGATGCCCTTACTCAGCACAACCCCGATGTGGATATTATCTGGTCGTTAGATACAAAAAGCAGTTTACAAGCAGAGGATTTGGAACTGATATTGCTCGTGGGGGTTCATTAGAGACAATGGACTTTTTGCTTTGAGCTACGAGCTTTTCTTTAAGACAAAGAGATTACAAGTCCACGAGACTACGAGTTTTGCTTTGAGCAATGAGCTTTTTTAAGTCCACGAGACAACGAGTTTTGATGGGCTGTGGGCTTTTAGCGATGAGCTGAAACATATATAACTCCACGCCGGCGGCGTGGAAAACATAACGAAGCAAATAAATCCCGTGCCGTCGGCACGGGATTTATTTGTATACTACAATTTTTGATAGACGTAATTTATCTGAGTAAATGCGAACATCCATAGGTGGGTGGCTCGTTGTTGGGTGATGTTAATCTTACTGTTCATTTTGGGGTGTTGGAATATCGAAGTCTTTGCGTAGCAGACCATATATGATGGCATCGTAGTAGTGTCCATTTTTGTATACTGCACGTCGTATGGTAGCTTCTTGTGTGAAACCAACCTTCTCGATCAAGCGTATGGAGGTTTTGTTTGGACTATAAATTACAGCTGTTAATCGTTCTAAGTTGCTGTTACGAAAGGCAAGATCTATAATCCTACGTACGGCTTCGGTTCCCACACCATAGCCTGATGCTTCCTTTGTAACCATGTATCCCACATATCCGTTACACTCGTATTCGCTATTTTCTCGTACAACATTCACTCTTCCAACTAACTTGTTGTCGAGCCAGATGGCACGGTAAAAGCCTCCTTTTGATTCTTCCTTTTGGATCATTTTTTCCAACTCATACATTGCATCTGAATGGTCGGAGCAACATATTGCTTCGTCTTCGTAAGTGAAATCCACGTTTCTTATCATATCCATATATGCATTGACATCGTTTAGGCACCACGACTTTAGTGTGATATTGTTTGAGTATCCGGTATTTTGCGGACGAAGTTTGTTATCGTGAATAACATTTTGTGTTGGGGTATCCTCGTCCTCAATAACAAGTCCATAAATCTTTTGGTTATATATTTTTCCGTTTTTACATACTGCGTTTTTCAAAATACCTTCAAAAGCAAAGCCGTTTTTTTCCAACACTCGTTCAGCTGCTTTGTTCTCGCCGATGGTTTCAGCATATATTCTCTGAAAACCTTGGCTGTGCCTATATTTATTGTTGGGGTCAAAGTGCAGTGCTTCATGGACAATTTGTTGAACCACTAATGTGCCTATTCCTTTATTACACATTTCGTGCATAAGCACTAGTCTTAAAATTCCCGTTTGGCAATATACACCATTACAGCGTGATATATTGACACATCCCACTACCTTGTCGTCCACCTCAACGGCATAGTGAAATTCATCTCCATAAACAAGACAGTCCACCATACCTTTTATCCAGCTGTATTCACATCCTTTGGTGTATTGTTCGGGTAAAAAGTTGTCAGTAAGACTAAAGTCTGCTTGTTGTATCAATTGACGGAATGCTTCTTCGTCATGGTAAAGATACCATTGTCGAAGCTTGATAATATGAGAATTTTGAGTGTGTCTCATAATCATTTGTTTTAGATGGGTTAAAAAAATCATTTCTTATTATTTAAAGTAAAATATATAGCCTGTTTTTTGCCATTTTGCTAGAAATTTCGATTTGCAAAGATAACCAATTCTTTTTATATATACATAAAAATAAATGGAAAATATTTTCATTGTACATGTTAATTTAAGGCGTATTGGATATTAAATTTCTTCTTGCAGAGAGTGTGTGTAGGTATACGACCATGTCTTGTTGACTCGTGGTCTAAAAAATTTACTTTCCAATGATATATTTTCCCCATGATTATACTCTATAATGTCGTTCAACGTTGACAAAATGCCTGTTATTGACGAATAAAAGGCGGATAGATAGAACATTAATGGTTGAAATTTTAAATTCTAATTACGATGAGTACGAAAAACGAAATTCTGTACAAGCCGAAGCAAAAAAAGGTCTTTGGCAAAGAACGCTGGGTAGCCACCTTGGTTAGCAAGAAGCAAATCAGTTTGGACACCATTATCAGCGATGTGTCGAAAAACACCACCGGTCAGCCGGGCGAGGTGAGCGGTATGTTGCGTGCCTACCTTGGCCGCATACGCACCCACTTGCTGGAAGGCGAAGCCGTGAAGATTGAGGGCTTGGGCACCTTTTACCCACGCCTTAGCACACGCTTTGTGGAAGATGCCGCCAAGGTGTCGGTCAACGAATGCATCAAAGGCGTGATGATAGGTTTCCGCCCCGAGCAGAAGCTGGTGGCGGTGGTGAAGAAAGCTAATCTAAGAAAATTTACAGGCAAAGAAAACGAAACGGAGGAATAAGTTATGGACGTAAAGAAAGTGAAACGCACAATGAAAGTAGGTCCTAAAAAGGACAAAACCCTCTACGGACTGCAATGGGTAAACTACGGCAACGTGAGCTCGGAAGCCTTGTTGCAAGAGGTTGAAGCAGCCACCACGCTTAGCGACAGCGATGCCGAACTGCTGCTGAAAGAATTTGCCAATGTGGTGATAGGCTATGTGGCCAACGGCCACAGTGTGGACCTTGGCGTGCTGGGAACGTTGAGCCCCAAAATTACAGCCAAAGCCGTGGATAGCGAAAAGGACTGCACTGCACGCACTATCGAGGGTATAGGGGTGTTGTACCGTTCGCGTCAAGAGCTTAACGACGAAGCCAAAGGCATGTCGATAAACATGCTTAGCAGCTCGTCGAAGATAGAAGAGTCGGACCCTGAAGGTGGCGACGACGACGATACAGGCAACAATACCGGTGGTAGCGACGGCGGTGGCAGCTCGTCGGGTGGCGGCGGATTTGAAGGATAATGGTAGTGCCACCGACATAGGCACGTTGTGTTGATAGTATGCGATGCTTGACAGTGTGGTGCCCCAAAGCCATTGGGAAGGTATCCCAAAGCCATTGGGAGGTATCCCCAAAGCCATTGGGGAGGTGTCCCAAAGCCATTGGGAAACCAATGCTTCAAGCATCGTGTATCAACACTTCAACGAGAGAAGGTTATAGTGATAAGCAACGTAGAGAAAAAAATGTTATGTCGATAAATTATATAAAAAAGAAACAGCGGATGAATTGTAACGGTACGGTACAAGACCGCTATGTGGCCAAGATACAGTATACCGGCCATGTCAACGAAGAGAATATAGCACAGCATATAAGCAATGCCACCACGGCATCGGCATCGGAGGTGGGAATGTATATTCGCGAGTTGGAATACTATATAAGTCGCCGGTTGGCAGAGGGCTATATAGTACGCCTCGACCATCTGGGTACTTTTTATCCTACCATACATGCCAAGGCACAAACAGCAGCCTCTGATGTAGACCACCGAACCATAACACGCAAGGGGGTGCTATTTCGCCCATCGGCCGACTTTAAAGCTGTGTTGGACGAAGCACCACTGAAATTGGCAAACAAAAAAGTACTAAAAGCAATAGACCATAGAAAGAAAAATAACTAAACTTTAGCTTTAAGCCATTAGCTTTTGGCTTGGTCGACGTATTTTTCAAGGGAGTGTAAAGGCAACTTCTAAAAATTCCACGTTCCGGGAAATTGAATTGATTGCAGAAAGAACTTTTGCGTTGTTGACTTCGTCGATGTTGCTATCGCTCGAAAGAGCTAATGCTTAGGCATTACTCTTTACTCGCTTAATCGCAACGTTTACGTTTTTTTTTTGTTGTAATCTTTCTATTTCTTTTTCAATCGCATAGCCCTCTATGCATTGCAAAGATGCCCCTCGGTACGTCTATAGAAAAATCCGCAAACCACCGGCAAAGCAATTTTTATATGTTGCCTTTGCGGAGTATTTAAAGCTCCGCTTTTCTCCGCGAAGCAGTCGATTTTTTTTTTGAAAATAGGGGTTTGTAGAGGCGTAGTTGCATTAGTTAGTAATTGTGAATGGCTTCGCCGGACAATGAGATAACGAGACAACGAGTACATTGTAGGGGCGTATGGCATACGCCCTTATTAATAATCAAACACTGCATCACAAAATAATTTGTCTATGTTTTGGAAAAATAGTAATTTTGCAAACCGAAAAATCTCAAAAACGTGTATTTAAATACTTGTCAAACATCTCAAAAACGTGTATTATAAATTATGAAACGTAAGATTTACAATTAATTGCTGAAATGGAAAAACGAACGAAATGGCGATGTGGCTCTTTTAATAGAAGGTGCAAGACGTATTGGTAAAAGTTATATAGTGGAAGATTTTGCTAAAAATGAATATACTTCTTACATTTTGATAGACTTTAATAAGGTTGGAAATAAGATAAAAAAACTTTTTGAAGACTATTTGGATGACCTTGATACATTTTTTGAAATATTGGAACAGTACTATAAAGTAAAGCTCGTACCACGTCAATCGGTGATAATATTTGATGAAGTTCAACAGTATCCCAAAGCTCGTGCAGCTATCAAATACTTGGTGGCCGATGGTCGATATGATTATTTGGAAACGGGCTCTCTCATCAGTATTCACAAGAATGTAAAAAATATTGTTATTCCTTCGGAAGAACGCATTATTAGCATGTATCCAATGGATTTTGAAGAGTTCTTGTGGGCCATGGGCAACGAAACATTGATACCTTTTCTTCAAAAACGGTTTATTGAGGGCAAGCCGATGAAGGATATACATCGCGAAGCTATGGATTATTTTAGAAGATATATGATAGTTGGAGGTATGCCTCAGGCTGTGGAGAAATATATTCAAACTCGAGATTTAGAACAAGTGGATGTTATAAAGCGCGACATTCTTGCCATTTACCGGAACGATATACATAAACATGCCGGACGTTTAGCAATGAAAGTACTAAGTATTTTTGATGAAATTCCGGCTCAATTGCAAAAAAACGAACGTAAATTTCGCTTGGCAAACCTTAATAAAGACGCTCGAATGAGAGATTATGAAACAGCTTTTATGTGGCTTAGCGATGCCAAAATAATTAATTGTTGCTACAATACTACTGCTCCAAATATTGGTTTGAAACTTAATATGGATAAACTTACCTTGAAATGTTATATGGCCGATACCGGCTTGCTGATTTCTCATGCTTTCGATGAGAAGAATTTGGTATCCACCGAATTATATCGTAAATTGCTAATGGATAAATTGGAGGTAAATGCAGGTATGTTGATAGAAAATATTGTGGCTCAGATGTTGGTGGCTGCTGGGCATAACTTATATTTTTATGCTAATTCGGACAACGAAAATGCTGAAAATAGGATGGAAATTGATTTCTTGATCCGGAAAGAAATTGTTACTTCACGACATAATATTATCCCTATCGAGGTTAAATCATCGTCAGGTTATACTACTCAATCATTAAATAAATGTGTGAAGAAATTTGGCGAATACATTACTTTACCCACTGTTATACACCCGGCGGACTATAAAGAAGATGATAATAAACGATATTTACCATTATACATGACACTATTTTTATAGTAATGGCTTGGCCGGACAATAAGTCAACAAGACTACGAGACAACAAGTAAGATTGTAGTAAAATTATAGGGGCGTATGGCATACGCTCCTTTTTTTGTCAATCAAACACCGGTACGAAAAATAACTTGTCTATATTTGGGAAAAGTAGTAATTTTGCAAATCGAAAGAAATAAAAAGAAAATGTCGGACAACGAAATAAATTATAAAGAAGAATTATTTATTACAGAATTAAAAGATATTGTCAATTCGACAAGGCAATTGGTATATTCTGCAATAAATTATGCACAAGTGAGACAAAACTGGTTGATTGGTCAGAAAATTGTAGTGCAAGAACAAAAAGGTAAAACACGTGCCGAATATGGGAAACAAATCATCAAAGAGGCTTCACTGGCATTAACGGAAGAATTTGGACGTGGATTTTTGTAACGAATCTTAAAAATTTTCGTCAATTCTATTTAATGTTTCGCAATTTGACAATTAGTCAGGCAGTGTCTGACCAATTACCATTGCTAAGCTGGAGTCATTACGAACGACTGATACGTGTTGCTGATCCCGTAGCACGAGAATGGTATATGAAAGAAGCCTCGGAACAAATGTGGTCGTATCGTACCTTGGATAGAAATATATCTACAATGTATTACCGAAGAATGTTGGCTTCGCAAGACAAAGAGATTGTAAAACAAGAGATGCAAGATAGAACTAATGATTACAACAAAAACAAATTGGAGTTTATAAAAAATCCTTCGGTACTTGAATTTTTAGATTTACCTAGCAACAAAGGTTATACCGAAACGGTATTAGAGCAGGCTATAATAGACCAGCTGCAAAATTTCCTTCTCGAATTGGGTAAGGGGTATGCTTTTGTTGCCCGACAACAACATATTCGTACTGATATGGGTGATTTTTATATAGATCTTGTATTTTACAACTATATTCTCAAATGTTTTATGCTTGTCGATTTGAAAACAGAACAAATTAGTCATCAAGATGTGGGACAGATGGATATGTACATAAGAATGTATGATGAGTTGAAACGAACAGATGGTGATAATCCTACTATTGGCTTAATCCTTTGTTCTCAAACAAGTGAAGATATGGCTCGCTATTCGATGCTTAAAGACAATGATAGGCTGTTTCAAGCTAAATACCTGACTTTTCTGCCCACAAAAGAAGAATTGACAAATGAAATAGAACGCCAGAAAATAATTTTCAGATTGCAACAAAATACAGATTGACAGTGGAGGGCAATAGACATCTCTTTGTCCGAAACAAGACTACGAGTCCACAAGACAACAACTATATTGTAGGGGTGTATACCATACGTTCCTACAATTTTTTTACTATCATTGATATATTTTTATTGTAGATTTATTCTATTATTAGGTGTTATATAATAATTGAAAGTTGCTTAGAAAGGTATAGAGGATATAGAGAGTGGTTTATCTACGTTCATGGAATGTGGAATTTTTAGAAGTTGCACAATATATTAGCGGTGTAGTTCGTTAATAAGTTGCTTGAAATGGTGGTAAGATACCACCAAAGATAGTGGTATTTAATAAATAGTTTTATGAAAGATATTGAAGTAGTATATAATGAATGGTTGTCGCTTTTTCCTCTAAATGAGCGAAAACGTGCTCAACTTGCTGGAAAGTTCACGATAGAATATAATTACAACTCCAATCATATAGAGGGAAACACGCTTACATACGGGCAAACAGAGCTTTTGCTACTCTTTGGCAAGGTAAGTGGCGAAGCCGATATGAAGGATTTTGAGGAGATGAAAGCAAGTAATGTAGGGTTGAAGATGATGACCGAAGAAGTAAAAGAAAAACATCCTCTTACCGAGACATTTATACGTCAGCTGCATAAAACTCTTTTGCGTGAAGATTATACCGTATATACCACTTTGCCGGGAGGTGTGCAATCTTCATACATAGTTCATGCCGGCAGATATAAAACACGTCCGAATAGTGTTATTACTCGTTACGGCAATCGTTTCGAATATGCCTCACCCGAAGAAACGCCGGCATTGATGCACGACTTGGTTAAGTGGTACAATGATGCTGAAAGTAGTGGTAGCTATACCGTTGTGGAGTTGGCTTCGTTGTTTCACTATAGGTATATACGTATTCATCCGTTCGAAGATGGCAACGGACGTATTGCCAGACTGATGGTAAACTATATCCTTTCGCGCCATGGTTGGCCGATGATAGTGGTGCGTAGCCGCAACAAGCAGTCTTATTTAAATGCATTGCATCAATCTGATCTGGTGGTAGGACCTATACCTTCCGATGGTGCAAAAGCCTCGCTGAGAGAGATACGTCATTTTCATACATATTTTACCAATCTCATAAAGACAGAAATGCAGGCCGATATTGATTTTATAACTAAATCCGGAGAAAATATTTGGTGGTACGACGGGCAGATTGTTACTTTTAGAAGTCCCAATACCTCGAAAATATTATTTACCTTGCAAGAAAATCCAGCCATTACATACGATGAGTTGACAAAAGCTATAGGTATCAACACTTCGGCTATACAAAAACAAATCAATAATTTGGTAAAAAAAGGATATATCCAACGGAGAGATTCGGATAGGCAATGGCATGTATTGATAACCTCGACAATTTAGATGATTTCTAAATGGAAAGGGAAGGTATAGAGAGGAGTTTTTTTGCTTTCAAAGAATGTGGAATTTTTAGAAGTCTTAGTAAGCTTCAGAAAAAAGCGAAACATTTTATGTTTCGCTTTTTTTTTGTTTATAGATGCTTTTTAGAAGTTTTCATATAGGCAGAAAAATATTTTTTTACAGTAATGATATATTAGCCCTAATTAAATACTCTATACAGATGTAGTAAAACAGAGTTTAATTAGGTCTAAAAAATTATATGAATTATGAATACAACTTTAGAAATAGGTCAACAAGTTTACGATTTTGAAGTAGAGAAGTTTATAGAATCTTCGGACTACAATAATACAGAAAGCTATTTGGTATTCAATAAGGATGGTAATAAAGGAATATTGAAATTATATAAAAATAATAATGATAACGAGATTCCTTTTGAAAAACAGGTGTGTAGCATGATTGAAGAAGGAATGCCGCTGCCACAATTGCTTGATAGTGGAATAATATCAATTAATAAGAAAAAATATCACTATACAATTGTAGAATACATCAATGGAAAATGGTTGTATGAATTTATTATGAGAGAAAAATATAATACATGGGAAGAAGCTGTAGTCATAATAGTAGAAGTATTGAAAGCATTAAAACATTTGCACTCGATAGGTGATGGCATAATTTACAACAATATTAATACCACTACCATTGAAATACAAGAGCAGAATGAAAGTACTAAAGTGTATCTGACAAATACCGAATATTTGTCTCACCGTATTAATGGCAAAACACCCTTTGATGTAAATAAACTAAATAATTGGTTTCGTGCTCCCGAAACCTTTAAAGGTATGTATGATGAACAGACGGATATATTCTCGGTAGGAGCATTGTTATATACTATGATAGAGGGAAAAGAGCCGTGGAATATTGATAAATTGTACTTTTGTAGAAGGATAAGCAAACCTGAATTAAAACGTCTACGCATGGAGAAGAACGATGTCGTAAAAGATATGCAACTATCCGAAGCACAGAAAAAAATACTGAATAAAATGTTGGCATTGGACTACGACAACAGATATAAAAATGTAGATGAAGTACTGAATGATATACAGAACGGCTGTGTTATGACGAAAGAAAATAAGCCTTCAAAAACAACAAAAGAAAAAAAGAAAAAAAATAGCAAATCCGACGAAAAACATAATGAGAATGTAAAAACAGAGGTGAAGCATAAGGGGCGAGGATTTGACGATGTGGCAGGACTAAACGATGTGAAACAGATGCTGTACAAAAATATTATGTTTGTAATGCAAAACAAGGAAAAGGCAATAAAATACAAACTCAAACTTCCCAATGGGGTATTGTTTTATGGGCCTCCGGGTTGTGGAAAAACATTTATGGCTGAGAAGTTTGCCGAAGAATCTAAACTGAATTTTATAATGATAAAAGGGTCGGACATAGGAAGTATGTATATACATGGCACACAAGGGAAAATAGCCGAAGTGTTTGAAAAAGCAGCCGAGAATGCTCCAACTGTTATATGTTTTGATGAATTAGAGGGTATGGTTCCCGATAGATCTAAAATGATTAGCGAGCATTATGGAAATGAGGTAAACGAGTTTCTGAGTCAACTTAACAACTGCTCCGAACGAGGTATTTTTGTAATAGGAACAACAAATCGTCCGGAAAAGATAGATCCTGCAATTCTACGTACCGGTCGTATAGATAAAATGATTTACATTCCTTTGCCGGACATGGAAGCACGCAAAGAACTTTTTAAAATACATTTGAAAGGACGCTACTACAACGATAGCATTGACTTTGATGAGTTGGCAACAAAAAGTGAAGGCTATGTGGCAAGCGACATTTGCTACATGGTGAATAGCGCAGCATTAGAAGCAGCAATAGCAGATGTGCCTATTTCGCAAGACTTAATGCTAAAAAATATAAGAGAGACACGCTACTCGTTATCGAATGACGAAATAGCTAATTATGAATGTATGCAGAAAAAAATTGAACAGAAAAATTATAGAAACGAACGTCGCAGGATAGGATTTATAAAATAAGTACAAATTTAAATATATAATGATATGAAAATGATAGACAAAGTAATGGAAGTGTTGCAAAAACAAGGGCTTTTGCCACAAAGAGAAGAATTTGGTATTATATTTAAGTATCAAATGCTAAACTTTCTTTATTTATTCGAAGAAAATGACGAAAACTATTTTAGCATGTATATGCCTTATATCTTTGAAGTAGACGACGAAAACATTGATGATGTTTTAAAAGCGATAAATATCGTCAATAACGAAATGAAAGTTCTTAAGCTTGTAGTAAATGATGATAATGTTTGGTGTTGTTTTGAAGAAAAACTGACTGAAAATACAGATTTAGAAGAAATTGTTTCTTATGCAGTGGTTTCATTATTTCAAGCTAAAATAAACTTTTTTAAGCGGTTGAAAGAAGTTTAGGCAACTTCTAAAATTCCACATTCTATGAAGAAGTAGAACGGATTATAGAAAGAAATTTGCGTGCTTTATGTTTTTTCTTGCTATATTTTTACTTCTTTTCAATAGAGTAGCCCACTACACTCACTCAAAAGAAATGTATTGCAGAGAAAATTTATAGAAGGTTATTTCTGAATTTTTTCTTCGGAAATTACCTTCTGTTTTTACTCATTGATAGGTATGATAGCAACGATATGTCACAGGTATTTGATTTTGAAATAAGAATAAATAAGAAGAAAACAAACCAAAATGATAGGATAGGAAAAATAATAAGAAATATATTTTTGAAGTTTGTTGGAATGACAAAATTGAAGAAGAAATATATTGACAATGGTGATTTCGGTATCGGTGAGGATATAAACACTAAATCGGTGAATGACAAGAGCAAAATCCCGGATGTTGCTCACGATCGTAAGGCATTAAGATATTTGTTGCAAACAATGATTGTGGATCTGCAAAGTCGCAACATAACGCCTCAAAATTGGATGCAACACTATACGACTATGCCCAAATTTGAGTATATGTACGATTCTGAATTAAAGGAGTGTGTAATGTATGTTGTATGCTATAATGAAGAGAGATATGAAATGCATATGAAGGTTGAAAATACTCATTGGAAAACAAAGGAATGTCTAATAGCTGAGAGTAATAAACTATACGAAGTTCTTGAGCGGCTCAATGATAGAAATCTCGTTGACAAATTGTATAATTGGATTTATCTATTGGAAGAGGGCGTGGTTGAGGAGCGAGTTGTTATTCCCAAAGGTATCACACGCATTGCACCAATGATGTTGGATTCCAATGATCGTACTTGGAGAAAGAAGAAAAACAAGAATATTCCCGAAGGGTTCCCGCTATATCAATATGGTCGCATAGGAACACTTGTCATACCTGCCTCAATAGAGATTCCTCACGATGATAGATACAGCCCATTTGCATCATACAAACAGCGTGCGTTTGTATGGAATCACCCTACGGAGTGGCAGAAAATACATATCCGCAATATTGAGAATCATTCACCGCACCTTTTGGTAGAAGACGGCGTGCTCTACTCTGCTGATAAGAGCCGATTGATCTATTGTTTTGAGGAGAAGCGTTCATTTGTTGTCTCACAGTCGGTAACAACCATTGAACCATACGCCTTCTGTCTGCAAAAAGGACTCAAAGAGGTGGTACTGCACGATGGTATTACAACCATTGGCAATGCCGCATTTATGGCGTGCAGTACTTTAGAAGAAGTGGTTATCCCAAAACAGATAAAGAAAATACCAGATGATTGCTTTGATGGATGCACTTCGCTTTGCGAGGTTACCTTGCCTGATGGATTAGAGGGTATCGAAAATTGTGCATTCCGTCAGTGTAAGGCGTTAAAAGCGATTCAACTGCCCGCTGGTTTAAAATATGTTCGTGGGTTTGAAGGATGTAGCGAATTAAGAGAGATAGAGATTCCTGCTGGTATTGAGAAAATAGAAAGTTTTGGTTTTATGTTTTGCGATTCATTACGTAAGGTAGTACTCCACAAAGGCGTCAAGCGTATTGATGGCTATGCTTTTCGCTATTGCGATAATCTTAAAGAGATAAATTTCCCTGAGGGTCTGGAATATATTGGAGACAGAGCGTTTTATCCTGCATCGTTGAACCGGGTTTCATTTCCTGCATCTTTACAGGAGATAGGTAGTGAGGCATTCTATCACAATGGCAAACTACACTTTGTCGAGTTCAAATCAAATGTTGAGAAGATTGGTAAAGCGGCATTTGCATGCTGTCCGCTCTTGTTTAAGAAATTCATCAGTAAACCTAGTGATATGGAGATAAAAGATGATGTATTTATTCAGGATACAACTTTTGACAAGTTTTGTTTTTGGGATTAAGAAGATTGAAATATTTTCTAAAAAAAAGTTCCTTACAAAAGATAGATTTGGGTGATTTGAGTACTCTATAGTACACAAACAATAAAAAATAAACAAATATGTTGATTATAATTTCGATTTTGATTCTTGCATGTGTTATGAAAGGCAAAGATGCAGGTAGGTTATTAGGACGATTGAAAGCTGTGGATTGGCATAGCGAAGTGTCTAAATTACGCCCTTACGCCATAAAGGTTGGTAGGGCGTCGATGAGACCGATATTGCAGTCGTATTATGTGTTGAGTAGTAGTGATACTCCTTTGTTGGATAAAGTGCTTATTTACGCTGCAATTGTGTATACAGTATCTCCGGTAAGTTTGTTGCCGGCTACGGTGTATAAGCTGTTGGGAATATTGGACGAAGGTATTGCAATGCTTTTTGTGTATAAAAGAATAAAGAGCAGGATTACACCTGAGATAAATGTTCGAGTGGAAGATACTCTCAACGATTGGTTTGGGGTAGAATATGAAATGGTGGAAGATTAATTTAAAATACATTATACGATGAAGAAAACAATAATATGCTTTGTAATGGGAGCGATGATGAGTTGCAATGAATCTGCAACGAAAGCTGAAGCCGTGGTTGCGGATAAGCAAACAACCATAGAAGATATAATGGCTGTGAATGTGGAAGACTATTTCTGCCACTATATGGAAGATATAGACCTCCCCGGAGATTTTCCTATCCCCGATGCGGTGGATATATATAATACTTCGGTGATAGTGCAGAGTTTGTATTCGCTAGATGATTTGTGGAGGGTATTCGAAAACAACAAAGATGCTATAAAAACTCTTGAAAAAATCGATTTGTCGGTTATAAAGGATAAGGATTTCAGGTGTTTGGCACAAGAATCTATAGATAAGTATAAATATTTTTTCGAACATTTTGATGCAACAGATGATGATGCTAATCAGGCTTTGTGGCATGACTTTAGAAGAAGTCTTAGGATATTTGATAGCACGTTGATTACAAAACATCATGTTTCGACATATGTAAACCTTGGAGAAGATGAGTATTGGCAAGTCTTGGATTTTAGTGAACAACAAAAAGAAGTTGCTGAACGTTTGGGAAACAACCCAGCCGAAGATATAAAGCATGCAATGTTGGACGACATACTGCTAATGGAAAACTTTGAAAAAAAATGTGCTTATACGTATGCTTATATTGCACATTTAGGTTTCTACGATGCTTCTGATGAAAAACTTAAAGACGTGTTATACAATTTGCTTACCGATGGTCGCTATTCGCATCATTTGTTCTTTTTGTGGAGGGTGTGGCGTGCTACTGTTCAGCATTATTATGGTGCGTCGAAGATGTCGGACATTGCCAATGGTATTTACAATAGAATGCGATTGGAGGTGGCTAAAAATACATTAACCTACTTGAAAAAGAATCCTACCGATAAAGTGGCAATAAATCAATATTTGATGACTGCCTATCACAAAAATGTAGCAAGAATAGGCGATTATCCTTATGGAAACCAATCGGTAATAGATGTATATATTCTTGGATTGGCAGGTAAATAGTTTTGGAAACAAATAATTATTAATAATGTACAGATATGAAAATGTTGAAATTTTTGGCAAAGCCCTTCTTGTGGATAGAAGGCAGATGGAGCCGTTGCTCCAAATGGTTTAAACGTCTAGTTGGATTATTATTTATATGTCCGGTATTTATTGTAGGACTACTCGCAGTATTTTCGATTATATACGACAATATTGAGTTTTCTGCTACATATAAACCATATATTTGGGACGAAAAACAATTATCGGAACGTTTGGAGGTACATGAATATTCTGATGGTATAAAAAGGTTGTACGACAGACAGAATGAGAAATACATAATGGACGATGTGTGTTGGGTGTCGGATGTGTCGGTCGATGATTCATTGGCAGTGATAGCTTTTCCGGGAAAGCGTGGCTACATCAATATTCATACTGCAGAGATTGTTATAGAACCACAATACAAATCAGCGTGGATATTCTCCGAAGGTTTAGCTGCTGTACGTAATCAAGAAGGTATGGTTGGGTTTATCAACAATAAAAACGAGATGGTGATACCTTTCAAGTTCGATGCAAAAGGTGATGGTATAAGTACGCCATACGTATTCAAGTCTGGAAGGTGCTTTATGAGCGATAGCTTAGGACATCTAGGAATTATCGATCGCGAAGGTAATTGGCAGCTGGAACCGGTATATGATTATATAGACTGGCACACAGTGGACGGATTTAGAAAAGTGCAAAAAGATGGTTTTTACGGATTGTTGGATTCGACATTCAATGTGGTTTACAAACCAATTTATAAAGAAATTTTGTTCAAAGAAGACATCGACAATATAGTATTAGTGTCAGATTCTTCACGATGTATAGTTGACTATTCGGGTAATGTTGTGATATCATTTTTGTATGATAATATAGTTCCGTTGGGTTATCCTACAACTATGTCGGAAACCCCTGACGGAGGTTATTATAATATAGAGTATATTGTTAGCAACTATGCGAAATATAGTATAAATTATAATTATGGAATACTGAATTCGAAAACGGGCAAGATAATAACTCCTGCTATCTATAGCGATATTGAAATGATTTCTGATAGACTGTTTTCGGTAAATGAAGGGGCTGGTATATCGTACTTGATAGACCTAAATGGAAAACCTATTGAATAGTTATTTGGGTGTTGCGGTATTACATCTGTTTAATGGTGATGATGCCTTCTGCTATACCTCATAAACAGCAGAAAAACTGCTCATAATGTGGCTAATATTGAATGGTGATTATTTTTTTTGTAGTAGTGAAGAGAAAATTATTACTATATTAAAAAAAAAATGTATCTTTGTATCCTGAGCATTGCTCAGACTGAAATATATAATAAATTAATTATTAACAATATAAACTAATTATCATGCAAAAAAAAGGAAACAAATACGGTACACATCGCGTTATTGAACCTAAAGGAGTTTTGCCACAACCAGCAAACAAGATAGATAACAACATGGATGAAATCTATGACAATGAAATCCTTATCGATGTTCAAACATTAAATGTAGACTCTGCTTCTTTTACCGATATTCACGAATATGCAAAAAAACAAGCCGGAGAAGGTGCTTCTGAAGAACAAGTTTTGGAAGAAATAAAGAAAGAAATGCTTTATAATGTAGAACTTCAAGGAAAACATAGAAATCGTCGTACAGGTTCCGGTGGTATGTTGCTAGGTACTGTAGAAAAGATAGGTGATGCATTGAAAGGTAAAATAGATTTGAAAGAAGGCGACAAAATAGCTACTCTTGTATCATTATCTTTGACTCCTCTTCGTATTGATAAAATAAAAGAAATACGCAAAGACGTAGATCAAGTTGATATTGAAGGTAAAGCTATTCTTTTCGAAAGTGGTATATATGCAAAAATACCTACAGATATGCCTGAAAAATTAGCTCTTAGTGCATTAGACGTTGCCGGTGCTCCTGCTCAAACTGCAAAACTTTGCAAACCTGGCGATACCGTTCTTATTATCGGAGCCGGTGGAAAATCGGGTATGCTTTGCTGCTACGAAGCTAAAAAACGCGTAGGTGTAACAGGTAAAGTTATCGGTATGTGCCACAGCCAAAGATCTACAGAACGTTTGCAAAAATTAGGTTTCTGTGATGTTGTTTTTGCCGGAAACGCTACAGACCCTGTTGCTATGTTGGAAAAAATCAGCGAGCTTACTAATGGCGAAATGGCTGACATTACTATCAACAACGTTAACGTTCCTGATACTGAAATGACAAGTGTACTTTGTACTAAAAATACCGGTATCGTTTACTTCTTCTCTATGGCTACAAGCTTTACTAAATCTGCTTTGGGAGCAGAAGGTGTTGGAAGCGACGTAACTATGATTATTGGTAACGGATACACTAAAGGTCACGCTGAAATAACATTACAAGAACTTCGCGAAAATGAAGAACTTCGTAAAATATTCGAAGAACTTTATGCTTAATTCTTAGTATAAGTAATATTAATTTTTTGCTATACAAAAAGCCACAATCTCGATATTGCGAGTGTTGTGGCTTTTTTTTCTGTATAATATTATAGTATCGTCAAAACAACAACAAATAGCCGACAATGCAAATTTTGTAAATACCCCGAAAAAATATCTATACAAAATACTTTTAGATATAAAACATCGTTATAGTTGCTATGATTGGAAAAGGTACAAATAGAAAACATTATATATTGCACTACATGGTGTTGGCAATTTTTGTGGCAGTGTCAGCACTATCATTTTCTCAAACAGCCATTTTGAAAGGAAGGGTAACCTCGGAGAAAGGGGAGGGAATGGAGTATGTAAGTGTAAGGCTTGCAAATACACCTCGTCCTATTGGTACTATAACCAATGCTAAGGGATATTATCAGTTCAACGTTCCTGCAAACAAGGAAATAACTGTACTATTTAGTTTTACCGGCTACGAGTCGAGTCGTGTTGTGCTGACTCTTGCAGACAACGAGGAGAAAGAGTTGGATTGTAGTTTGAAACCACATGCAAAGGTGTTGGAAGGTGTAACCATAAAAGATGACAAGGTTAGAAAGAGTACTTTTACAAGCATAAATATAGAAAAGATAGACAATGTGGCAGGACCTAATAGCGGTGTGGAAAGTTTGGTGAAAACTTTGCCCGACGTTAGCAGCAGTAACGAACTTAGTAGTCAGTATAGCGTTAGGGGTGGTAGTTTCGACGAAAACTTGGTATATATAAATGATGTGGAAATATATCGTCCGTTTTTGGTTCGTAGCGGTCAGCAGGAAGGGTTGAGTATTATTAACCCTGATATGGTGGAACGTGTTATGTTTTCGCCCGGAGGTTTCGAAGCTAAGTATAGCGACAAAATGTCGTCGGTGTTGGATATTACATACAAGCGACCCAAAGCATTTGGAGGAAAGGTGTCGGCAAGTTTGTTGGGAGCCAGTATGTATGTAGAGGGAACTGCAAAGGATAAAATGACTTATAGTATAGGATTTAGAAGACATAATAATAGATATATATTAAATTCGTTGGACACCGATGGCGATTATACCACAGCCTATACCGATTTGCAATCTATTATTACCTATAAGATTAATCCTAAATTGGATGTGTCTTTCTTGGGTATATATTCAAACAATAGATATGGCTTGGTGCCACAAACTCAGACTACAAATTTTGGTAACTTTTTCCAAAGTATGCAGTTGAAGGTGTATTTTGATGGCCAAGAGGTTGATGAGTATACAACAACACTTGGTGCCATAACATTCGACTATACCCCAAACGAGAATGTACATTGGAAGTGGATAACATCGGCATATTCTACCAACGAGAGTGAGGTGTATGATATTCAAGGACAATATTGGCTGTACGAATTGAATGTAGGTGCTGTAGTAGGTGAGGTTAATAAATTTGATAGAGGTATAGGTACATATTTGGAACACGCAAGAAACTATCTAAACACAAGGGTGATAAATACGGAAATAAAAGGTTCGTATTTTACAAGTTTGGGTAATTGGAATTGGGGTGTGCGATATCAAAACGAGTATATATACGACCGCTTGAAGGAATGGAAGATGGTAGACTCTGCAAACTTTACCATACCTAATATTGGAGATTATATGCCCAGCGATTCGGCTAATATTCCTTTTGCCCCACAATTGCAAAACTATGTAAAGGCTACTAATACATTGCTATCTCATAGAGTTATGGGATATGTTCAGCGTAATTTTGATTTCTATACCGAAGAAAGTTTAATAAGTTTGCTGGTAGGTATAAGGGGACAATATTGGAGTTTCAATAACGAGTTTTTTGCAACACCACGCATCAGTGTGAACTATAAGCCCAATTGGGAAAAAGATATGTTGTTTAGATTGGGCGGTGGTGTTTATGCACAGTCGCCGTTCTATAGGGAATATAGATATAAAGATGGAAGTATAAACCAAGATATAAAAGCCCAGAAGTCGTACCAGGTAACAGGTACTGTAGATTATAACTTCTCGATGTGGGATAAGCCTTTCAAACTGACTGCCGATGTATATTATAAATACATTACCGACCTTATTCCATACGAAGTGGATAATATGAGAATAAGATATGCGGCCGAAAACAATGCGATAGGTTATGCCACAGGAGTAAGTTTAAGAATAAATGGCGAGTTTATTAAGGATGCTGAATCGTGGGCCAGCGTATCTATTATGCAAACACAGGAAGATATAGAAGGTGATGAATATGGTTGGCTTTCTCGCCCTGCCGACCAAAGACTTATGTTTAAGATTTTCTTCCAAGATTATATGCCAACATTGCCTTGGATGAGGGTGAGCTTGAATTTTATTTATGGTACAGGATTGCCTTTTACCAAGCCGTCGCAAACAGATTTTTCTACCACTCATCGTTTTCCTCCATACTTTAGGGTAGATATGACAGGTGCCATACAGATAAAGAAAATATCCGATTGGGGTATGAAACCGATATTTAAACACTTTGAAGATGTATGGTTGAATATAGAGGTATTCAACTTGTTCAATTATAAAAATGTCGTGTCGTATATTTGGGTGGCAGATTATGACAACAGATATTATGCAGTGCCCAATTTCTTAACTATGCGACAATTTAATCTAAAACTAACACTTACATTTTAAATAAAGAGATAGACAAGATGATAGATAGAACAATAAATCCGGATAAAGATATACAATTGAGAACATCTGATATAGACCGTTCGAAATTGGAACCTCGCTACTATACAATGTCCAACGGACGAAAAATAACTATATTCGATAGCAATTCTATAGATATAATAAAGGTGGACTTTGTGTTTGAAGCAGGTAAAGCATATCAAGCCAAAAAGGTGGTGGCTTTGCTGACTAATAAGTTGATAACAGAAGGTACAAGCAAACACACTGCCAAAGAGATAGCGGAAATATTGGATTTTAGAGGTATTTATATCGACAAGTCTATAGATTCTACTTCGGCGTTTGTGTCGGTTTTGATGATAAAGAAATATGTACAAGAGATATTACCATTGCTATACGAGATACTAACCGATTCGATATTTCCTGAAAACGAATTTCAAGTAGCACTAAATAAAGGTAAGCAAAGTTTTTTGAACGATATGATGAAACCACAATATGTAGCTCGTAGAAATTTCTATCAAGCAGTTTTTTGCGAAGATCATGTATATGGTTCGTTTGCCACCGAAAGCGATTTCGATAAAATTACTCCCGATGATGTAAGAGGTTTCTTTAAGGAGCATTATCTTGTGGATAGTTGTGATATATATCTTTCCGGTAATGTAGATGATGAAATTCTATCTACAGTGAATAGTATTTTCGGAAGTGGGGTGCATTGTTCTAAAACAAGTGATATTATAATTCCGCAGCCAATATTCAACGAGCCTCAGAAGTTATTTATACCTAAGGCAGATGCTGTGCAAAGTGCTATAAGGATAGGTAAGGTTATAGATACTACTTGGGATAGTACCGACTTTGCCGAACTTATGATTGCTAATACCATCTTGGGTGGATATTTTGGTAGTAGACTTATAGCCAATGTAAGAGAAGATAAAGGATATTGCTATAGTATATACTCGTTGTTGCAATGTTATCGTGGTGTTAATGTATTCTTTATAACAACCGAAGTGGGTAAAGATGTAACAAATGATGCTGTGAAAGAGATACACACAGAACTATATAATATGGCTACAAAACCTGTAGATGAAGAAGAATTGAGTGTAGTGAAGAGTTATCTGATTGGCGACTTTATAAGAAGTATAGATGGAGTGTTTGAGATAGCAGAACGCTACAAACAGATGTGTGCCAACCATTCGTCGGAGGTGTTTACCGACAACTATCTGAAAGCGATAAACACTATAACTCCAGAAAAGATATGCCAAATATCTGGCAGATATCTACAACCTGAAAGTATGACCCAAGTTATTGTAGGATAAAGCATCAACGAATAAATAGTAAAATAGTAGGTAGGTATGTTTAGCAAAAGACCATTTATAGTGGCAGGGCCCTGCAGTATAGAAAGTTTCGACCAACTAAAAAAAGTGGTGCAACACCTTTCAGAAAACAACAAAGTGCATCTGATTCGTTGCGGTGTGTGGAAACCTCGAACCCAACCTGGTGGCTTTGAAGGTATGGGCGAAGTGGCTCTTAGATGGATTGCCGACCTTAAAAATATATTCCCAAACACAATGTTTGCGGTAGAAGTTGCACAGCCTAAGCATATAGAATTATGTTTGAAATATAATATCGATGTGTTTTGGATAGGTGCTCGAACATCGGGTAATCCTTTTTCGATGAGCGAGTTGTCTGAGTGTATAAAGGGTGTAAACAATGTGCCTATAATGATAAAAAACCCACCTTTCCCCGACGTTAAACTATGGGCAGGGGCTATAGAACGTATGAAAAATATAGGTGTTGAGCGGATTGCTGCCATACATAGGGGTTTCTATAGCCACAACAATTGTGGATACAGAAACAATCCTTTGTGGGAAATACCCATAGAACTGAAACGCATAATGCCAGAGCTGCCAATTATTTGCGACCCAAGTCATATAGCCGGCGATGCTAAACTTGTTCCAACAGTGGCTCAAACAGCAATGGATATGAACTTTGACGGCTTGATGATAGAGGTGCATAGCGACCCACAACTTGCTCTTACCGACAAGCATCAGCAGTTGAGCTGTCAGGAGTTTGACGCTCTGATAAACAAACTAAATGTAAAAAATAATAACACATCGGCTGATATAGAGTTGAGTTTGTTGAGGAAGAACATAGATGCCCTAGACGATGAACTGTTGCAAACATTGGCAAAACGTTTCGAGATAGTGAGACAGATAGCCAAGATAAAGAATAGTAATAATTTGAGTGTGCTGCAGATAGATAGGTGGAACGAGGTGCTGAACAAAACTATATGCAAAGCCGAAGAAATGAAAATATCTACCGATTTTATTCGAAAGATAATGGAACAGATACACGCAGAAAGTGTTAGAATACAATGCAATAACGAGTGGAAGAGCGATAAACCCGCAAAAGAATAGTTTGTTGCCATATATTGGAAAGAAATAGTGGTGATGTAAGTTGCCATAAGGATGACTGACTAATACATAATATATATGAAAGCGAAAATGATAACCAGAGTAATACAATTACAAAACGATTGCAAGATTCTTTTTGCTTTGTTGGTTTGTATCGTGTCGGTTGTGCCAATGTTGACGGCTCAAAATATTTTGTCGCCAATGTCTGTTACTCGTATGTCTGAAGTGCTGAAGGATACTATGATAGTAGGCGATGCAAAGCGTGACGAAGTGAGGATTACAGAGAGTTTGCGTTTCTTTGAGTGTTATAGTTCAGACACTGCTGTGGGGTGGGTGATGGTACCTATGGACTCCGATGATTGGTATTCGCTACATTTTTCGCCAATTGTAAATGGAAAAATAATTTCGGATACAAGTTTAACTTTGGTGCAACGTGCCGAAAATATAATTGCAAAAGAGTTGAGCTACAAGGCTGATACCTCAGAATATATGCCTGCTGTGCTGCTGGCGCCGTTGTATTATAGTTACAAACGCCAATATGTGTTCTTTGTTTCTGCGGTAGGGGATACCTGTGCTGCTATTTTCTATACCCACCACGAAATAGCAAAAACAGAAAGATTGGATAGTCAGTTTCGTGTAGTTTTTGACGGAGGCGATTATTATTGGAAGGCAAAGGTGAATATAACTCAAAACAAGTTGATAGATTATGCTATAAATGGACCTATGATAATAGCTGTTCCAATGGGTGATAAAAAGCGGCAAGGATACTGAAAATAATCCATCTTTTAAAATAAAAACGATATCGAAACGTTATAAAGAATATTTTAAAACTGAATACAATAATATGAAGACGAAAAAAATAAATTACAACTTTCGCCTGTCTAAAATAAGCAGACCATTTGTTTGTCTTTCTTTGATGTCTGCATTTTTGTTGCTTACGGCTTTTCAGTGTGGAAAAGATTGGGATGATGATATTCCAGATCCCAACCATGTAGCTTCTACGGCTCATCGTGGCGATTGGGAATATCTTAGTGCCACTGCAAGAGTGATTTCTGATTCTACAGACGAGTTGGGCGAAGAATATAGTCTTGGAAGCTATGCACCTATAAGGGATATTAGTTTCGATAGAATAAGGACAGCAGTTATTGAAGTTCAAGGCGATGCAGCTGTATATCCACCACAATATAGCGAATTGAATTTTCATTACTATAGAGATTATGGTTCGGATACTATTTATCTTGTAAGAGATGGTTGGGGATATATGGTTTTTTATTTGCAGTATGCTGATAGTGTAGAGTTGAAATTTAATACCGTGAAGTATTATGACAACTATAGAGAACTGCAAAGTTATAACTACCGCCGCAAGGCATCGTAAGATATATTCCGACTCGGATAAACTAAACAATGCAAGGGCGTTAAGAAGAAAACTGCTGCTTTTCTGAATTATGGAATTTTTGAAATACCCTCAATATATTAGCGATAGATTGTAATCTACAATTTATCGCTTTTTTTGTATATATATGTTATGGTTGTAATGTATATATGTTGTTGTAATAATGCATATATGTTTCGGAAGGTATCTTATATGTCTTTTCGTAGTGGGGGATATACTTGTTTTATATTGGGGAATATTTGTTGTTTTTATCGGAAGTGAAAAGTTAAAAGAAAATATGAAATGTTAAAATGATAGGTCTGATATAGTCTTTAGATGTGGAAACCCCTATGTTTCCTACCCCAAACTATGGCACTTTTTATGCCTGAACATTATATTCCGCTCGTGTTGATGATAGGGTGTCATCGTGATAGTGGTAGGGTTTCGTCGCGAGGACGGTATATTTTCATCGTGAGGGAGTGTAAAATATATCTCCAAAGCATTTTTTAGAGAAAAGCGTAAAAATAGTTTTTCTTGATAGTCAGGTGATTAATTTTCTAAAGCTTCCGTAGCTTAAATATTTGCACAAAGATGTATTTTTGTGCGGAAATATTGCGTTTTTCGTGTTAAATCGGTTGGTGTTAATATATGATAATTTTATTATTATGTTAATGCAGAGTTGCTGTGGGTAGCAGGGACGAAAATGGGGTTTTCGTACTTGGCAATAATGTGCATTCTGAGATGGAAAAATGTTGTTGGGTGGCTTGGTAATGTGGTGTGTTGTGGTTGGAAATTTATCTTGTTTTTTTATTGAAAAATATATGCAATTTTGTTTGTTGTCTATTGGGGATTGAAGGTTGTTTATATAGCTAAAAAGTTTGCTTTTTTGTGCAATAAAACACGATAAAATACGTTACAAAAAATATTAAAAACAAAAACTAAATTAAATATGAATATGCAAATAGAATTACTACTACTTATCCTATCTATATTATTCTTTGTAAGTATTTTGGCCGATAAAGCAGGATCTCGTTGGGGAGTTCCGTCGTTGTTGTTGTTTTTGGGTGTGGGTATGCTTTTTGGAAGCGATGGTTTTGGTTTCAACTTCGAGAACATTACCATTTCTACATCGGTGGGAACGGTGGCATTGTGTATAATACTTTTTTCTGGGGGTATGGATACCAAGATGAGCGATATACGTCCTGTGTTGTCGCAGGGATTGTTGTTGGCTACTGTGGGAGTGTTGCTTACGGCTGCTGTTACAGGATTTGCCACATGGTGGATATTTGGTAAAACTCATGTTTCGGTAGGGTTGGGGCTTGTAACTGCCTTGCTGCTTGCAGCCACAATGTCGTCTACCGATTCAGCTTCGGTGTTTTCTATTTTGCGTTCGAAAGGGTTGCATCTCAAAAACAATTTGCGTCCTATGTTGGAGCTTGAGAGTGGTAGCAACGACCCTATGGCTTACATACTTACCATCACGCTGATAGATATATTGAAGGTAAGTGATGGGGCTATGCCTAATGTGTTTCAAACAATATTGTTTGTGCTTATGCAATTGGTTATTGGTGCTGCAATGGGATATTTGTTGGGCAAATTGTTGGTTTGGGGTATCAATAAGTTGAATATCGACAATGCGTCGTTATTCCCAATTCTTATATTCACTTGTTGTATTTTTATATTCTCGTTTACCTATTTTCTGAAGGGTAACGGATATTTGGCTGTATACATAGGTGGTTTGGTTATAGGCAATAGTCGTGTGGTTCACAAGCGTTCTACAATGAAGTTTTTCGATGGTTTGTCGTGGTTGTCGCAATTGTTGATGTTCTTGTTGTTGGGGTTGTTGGTAAAACCGCACGAACTTGTACCTGTTATAGTTCCGGGTCTTATTATTAGTTTTTTGATGATATTTGTTTCTCGCCCATTGGGAGTGTTCGTTACATTATTGCCTTTCCGAAAAATGGGAATAAGAGATAAAGCTTTTGTGTCGTGGTGTGGGCTTAGAGGTGCTGTGCCTATCATTTTTGCCATTATGGCTCTTGCAGCAGATATTCCACATGCAGGACTAATATTCAATATAGTGTTTTTCTGTACTTTAGTATCGCTTGTGGTGCAAGGTACATCGCTATCGATGATGGCAAAATGGCTTGGTGTGTTGGAAGAACCGGACCCACTGAAATCGCCAAAACACTTTGATATAGAGTTGCCTGAAGACGTGAAAAGCGAGGTGAGCGAGATAGAGATAAACGAAAATATCCTTAAACACGGCAAAAAACTTATGCACTTGGGAATGCCTGAAAATACATTGGTAATTATGGTGAAGCGTAACGATTCGTTTTTTGTTCCGACAGGAAAAAGCGATTTGCAGCTGCACGATAAATTGTTGGTTATAACAGATAACAAAGCAACATTGTCCGAAACGTATGCACGGCTAAATATTCCAAAGCAAGACGACGAACAAGAGTTGGAACAAACAAAAGCAAAAAACGATGATGTTGCCACTGCTGAAACCACCGACAAACAAGAGTAGAAACAAAGAAAGAAAATAAATTTATTGTTGGTTTGAAAATCAATAAAAATTTAGTATCTTTGCATAAATAATAAAAGAATAAATATATGTCTGTATTGCTTGAGTTTGCGATGTTTCCGACCGATAAGGCAGAGAGTGTAAGTCCTTATGTAAGTCGTATTATCGGATTTATAGACCAATCTGTTTATCCCTATCAGCTGACAGCGATGGGAACTATTGTAGAAACCGACACCATAGAGCAAGCATTGGATTTGGTGAAAGATTGCTACAAACTATTGGAGCCTGACTGCAAAAGGGTGTATTCTACTCTTACTTTCGACATTCGTACAGGGGTAGACAACAGAATGGTGGGCAAGGTGCAATCGATAGATGATAAAATTCAACGAAACAGACGATAGACACATAAATATTACTGCTAAGAAAGAAAAATGACACTTATATACTGCTATCTTTTCATAATAATGGGTATAATGATATGGGGCGTTATTATACCAAGCAAGAAGAAAATAAGTCCTAACGTTATGCAACTGACCACTACCTTTGGCGGTGCGTTTTTGTTTGCTGTATGCTTTTTGCAGTTGCTACCACACTTGTTCGAACCGCATATTCACAACCATACCGAATTGTGCAACCATCATAGTCATTGCGATATAAATACGTTTCTTAAACCAGGTATTTGGGTGTTGGTGGGCTTTCTGATACAGTTGTTTCTTGAAACTCTTACACGAGGTATAGAACACGGACACAACCACGCCGATTGTTGCAACCACTCTGCCAAAGGACACGTCCACCCTATAGTAGGGTTGTTGCTTGGCTTGTCGTTGCATTCGTTTTTGGAGGGTATGCCTTTAGCTTATGGCGATGGAGAAATACATTGGGGGCTTTTGTATGGAATAATACTACACAATATCCCAATTACTTTGATACTTATAACGCTGTTTATAAACAATAACTATTCTACACTCAAGTCGTTGTTGTTGTTGGGAATATTTGCAGTAATGACACCGCTTGGGTCTGTATTCAACAACGTATTCTTGGTGAATATAACCAACATTCAGCAGCCAATAATGGGTGTGGTGGTAGGTATATTGCTACATGTAAGCGTAAGTATTTTGTTCGACCATGATAATAACAACTATTCTCGTTGGAAGTTTTTATTGATAATATTGGCATTCGTATTGGCATATATCGTGCCGGGTTGTCAGCATTAATACAAGGGAGGAATAGTTGAATACAGATATACGTTTTTTATACTAAAAACTTGAAACACAAAAAACACTACAAGAATGAAAATGAGAAAACCAAAGCAAGAGATAATACTTGAAGATATAGAAATAACAGATGCTGGTAGCGAAGGCAATGCAATAGCAAGAGTAGACAACAAGGTGATATTTGTACCATTTGCTGTGCCTGGTGATGTTGTGGATATAAAGATATTCAAAGCCAAAAAGAACTACGCTGAAGGGCGAGTGATAAACATAAAAAAATATTCCGACCTGAGAAGCGAAGTGAAATGTCCTCACTTTGGTACTTGTGGGGGGTGCCGTTGGCAAAATATGCAATATAGCGAGCAGCTAAAATACAAACACAAACAAGTGGTAGACAATTTGGAACGATTGGGTAAGATAAATGTAGAAAAAATGCAACCTATATGTGGTTCTGACAATATATTTTACTATCGTAACAAGTTGGAATACACTTTTTCCAATCGTCCGTGGATAAGCAACGAAGATATAAAAAATCCTGACTTTGTTCCCCAGCCCAACGCTTTGGGATTTCATATACCTGGATTGTTCGATAAGATATTGGATATAGAGCATTGTGCACTTCAAGAAAACTTGTCGAACGAGATAAGACTGAGTATAAAAGAATATGCTTTGGCAAACAATTTAGAGTTTTATGATATAAGAAACCATACAGGATTTTTGCGTAATATCGTTATCCGAAACACATCGATAGGCGAGTGGATGTTGGTGGTAATAGTAGCCAAAAATGAACCTGAATTGCTAATGCCTTTGATGGAGTTTTTGAAAAATAAATTCCCACAGATAACATCGTTGCAATATATAATCAACGAGAAATTGAACGACTCGTATACCGATTTGGATGTGATGACATACAGTGGAAGAGATTATGTGGTAGAGAGTATGCCTGCCTACAAAGGTATGGGAGATAATTTAGAATTTAAGATAGGACCGAAGTCGTTTTACCAAACCAATTCGCATCAAGCATATAAATTATATAGTTATGCTGCTGACTTTGCAGATTTGAAAGGCGACGAAGTGGTGTACGATTTATATACAGGAACAGGTACTATAGCTAACTTTGTTGCAAGACATTGCAAGAAGGTGGTAGGTATAGAGTATGTAGAAGATGCTATTGTAGACGCTAAAGATAATTCGCAACGCAACAATATTTCCAACACCGTATTCTATGCAGGCGATATGGCTAAGGTACTTACCGAAGAGTTCGTGGCACAGAATGGTACTCCAGACTTGGTTATAACCGACCCACCACGTGCAGGTATGCACGAAAAGGTGATACAACAGTTGCTTAAAACCTTGCCTAAGAAGATTGTGTATATAAGTTGCAATCCTGCCACACAGGCAAGAGATGTGATGGCTCTTTCGGAAAAATACAATGTAGAACGCATACAACCTGTTGATATGTTTCCACATACACAACATGTGGAAAATGTGGTAGAGTTGATTTTGAAATAAATAAATTCAGCAAGGCACACATAGGGTAGGGAAAGATTATGAAGAGTATTTTGGAAGTATATAGCCAATTGGCAAAAACCAAACAGTTGTTTGCAGAGATAAAGAAACCACAGGCAAGAGTACGAGTAAAAGGTTTGTCAGGGTCTGCATCAGCGGTGTTGGGGGCATTGTATTCTTCTCAAAATTCCAATATAGGTAATCTGTTTATAGCATCAAACAAAGAGGAAGCTTTTTATTTGATGAACGATATAGAATCCCTATTGGGCGAAACCGAAAAAGAACTTTCGGAGAAAAAGGTGTTGCTCTTTCCTACTACATATCGCAAACCATATCAAACCGAGAATGTAGACAATGCAAATGTGTTGTTGAGGTCAGAGGTGGTGAAACGCCTTAACAACAAAGAACACCCTATTGTAGTCACCTATCCTGAGGCACTGTCGGAGAAGGTGGTTTCGTCTCGAACACTGACAAAAAACACACTGAATGTGACTGTCAGTGGAGATATGTCTATCGATACGTTGATAGACACTATTATGGAATACGAGTTCGAGAGAGTAGACTTTGTGGTAGAACCAGGACAATATGCTGTGAGAGGGGGGATAGTTGATGTGTTTTCTTTTGCCAACGAATATCCATTTCGTATAGAGTTTTTTGGCGACGATATAGAGTCGCTGAGAACATTTGACCCATCTACGCAGTTGTCTATACAAACTTTAGATACTGCAACTATAATACCTAATTTCGACACGAAAGATACTCAAACCAAAGAGGAGCGTGTTTCGTTGGTAGAATACTTTTCGGAAGATGATACTTTGTGGGTAGACAACTTGATGTTGGTTGCCGAAACCATAGAAAAGTCTTACTCTGAGGCTGTGGAGATATACAAATCGTTGAATACAACCATAGCACGTCAACAACCATCTGAGTTGTTTTCAAATGTCAACGATTTTCTGAAGAATATTCTTTCGTTGCATATAGTGGAGTATGGCAATGTTGCTTATTTCTCGGATGCACAAGTGTTGCAGTACGAAACATCTCTTCAACCATCGTTCAATAAGCATTTCGAACTATTGATAAAGATGCTGAAAGAGTATGCCGAAAAGTCGTACAAAAACTATATCTGTGTAGAAAATATTCATCAACAAAAGCGTTTGGTGAAGATATTTTCAGAGTTTAAAGCAGACCAAAGTACCAATGTTACATTTTTGGACTATTCGTTATCGAGAGGTTTTGTTGATGATACCAACAAGGTGATATGCTTTACCGACCACGAAATTTTTGAGCGATACCATGGATACAAGGTGAAGAATTTTGCTGATGCCAAAGAGGTGTTTACTCTAAAAGACTTGTTGGAACTAAAACCAGGCGACTATGTGACACATATAGATTATGGTGTGGGACGTTTTGCAGGCTTGGAAAAGGTAGATAACAATGGTAAACAACAAGAAGCTATCCGCTTGGTGTACAAAGACAACGATATGTTGTATATAAGCATTCATAGTTTGCACAAAATAAGCAGATATGTGGGCAAAGAGGGTGCTACACCTGCATTGCATAGGTTGGGTTCGTCGTCGTGGCAGGTGCTTAAACAGAAAACAAAACAGCGTGTAAAAGATATTGCCAAAGACTTGATAAAACTGTATGCCGAACGCAAAGCATCCAAGGGATTTGCTTATTCGGCTGACTCTTATTTGCAGACAGAGTTGGAGTCATCGTTTTTGTACGAAGATACTCCTGACCAATTGAAGACTACAAAAGAGGTAAAAGCTGATATGGAATCGCAGGTGCCAATGGATAGATTGGTGTGTGGCGATGTGGGATTCGGAAAAACAGAAATAGCTATACGAGCTGCTTTCAAAGCAGTGAACGATAGTAAACAAGTTGCTGTTTTAGTACCTACTACAATATTGGCATTGCAGCACTACAACTCGTTTAAAGACCGCTTGGATGGGTTGCCTTGCAATATTGAATATATAAACAGATTCCGAACAGCAAAAGAGAAAAATAATATATACAAAGATTTGGAAAATGGCAAGATTGATATTCTTATAGGTACTCATGCCATTACAAATTCTAAAATAAAATTCAAAGATTTAGGCTTGCTTATCATCGACGAAGAGCAGAAGTTTGGTGTGAGTGTGAAAGAGAAATTGCGTCAGATGAAAGTGAATGTGGATAGTCTGACTTTGTCTGCAACACCTATACCACGAACTTTGCAGTTCTCGCTTATGGGTGCTCGCGACCTTTCTGTGATAAATACTCCGCCTGTAAACAGACAACCTGTACAAACCGAGTTGCTTTTGTTTTCCGAAAAGGCTATTCGCGATGCTATTCTTTACGAAACATCGCGTGGCGGACAGGTGTTCTTTGTAAGCAACAGAGTAGAGAATTTGCCTGAAATGGCAGGATTGATAAGTAGGTTGGTACCTGATGCAAGAATAGGTATTGGTCACGGACAGATGGAGGGGGCTAAACTTGAAAAGGTATTGATGGATTTTATCAATGGCGATACCGATGTCCTTGTTTCGACGGCGATAGTAGAAAATGGTTTGGATATTCCAAATGCAAATACCATTATAATAAACGATGCTCAAAACTTTGGTCTTAGTGGTTTGCACCAACTAAGGGGTAGGGTAGGACGTAGCAACAAAAAGTCATTTTGTTATTTGTTGGTGCCATCGTTCAATACTCTTACTCCTGAGGCTCAAAAACGCCTTAAAGCTATCGAAGAGTTTTCTACCATAGGCAGCGGATTTAATATTGCCATGCGTGACCTTGATATTAGAGGGGCAGGCAATATATTGGGGGCAGAGCAGAGTGGTTTTATTTCCGAAATAGGCTACGATATGTATCACAAGATACTAAACGAGGCTATAGATGAACTGAAAACCACAGAGTTTAAAGAACTCTATGCTGATGAGGTGACTGAAAAAGATGATAAATATGTAAAAGAGTGTTTGATAGAAACCGATTTGGAAGTGCTTATTCCTGACAATTATGTATCTAATATTACCGAAAGATTGGTGCTGTACAAAGAACTCAACAACCTTGAAACCGATGAAGAGTTAGACAAGTATCAGACAAATATAGTGGATAGATTTGGACCTTTACCAAAATCTACGGAAGAACTTATCGAAACCATAAAATTGCGTCGCTTGGCTAAAGAGGTGGGTATAGAAAAGTTGGTGCTTAAATGCGACACTATGATATGCTATTTTGTATCTGACCCTAACAGCGACTTTTACAAATCGAAATACTTTGCAAAACTTATACGTTTTGTGCAAGCTAATGCAAAAATATGCCGTTTGAAAGAGAGCAAAAACAAATTGTCGTTGGTATTCGATAATATAAAATCAATATCTCAAGCATCGAATATTATTACACAATTTGTAGAGTTTGGAAACAAATAGAGTATTTTTGTATTGTGTTTATATGCTATATCAAAAAGAAAAAGAGAAACCAATTAAACTTGATTTCTCTTTTTTTATATCGTATATTCTATAGGTGTGTATCGTTAGAACGCATATACTGCCGAAAGAATAAATCTCATATTTCCAACATTGTGTCTGTATGGTTCTATGTATTCAGCTACAGTGTATTCTATTTCACCAAAAAACTGAATGTTTTTCGATAGATAGTAACCTATACGAGGTTGTACACGCCATAAATAGTCTATGTTTTTGCCTCTTCCGTATATATTCCAACCTTCAATCGACTCGTCTAAACCGAAGGTTTCTCCATAACCCATAAATATACCAGGACGCCATTTGCCTGTGCTTTTGCCAAAGTCTACCCACATGGTGTAGCATCCAAATGGTTTGTAGTTGTAATAATAAGAGTTATCACTTATATTATGTTGCAACTGACTTTCTGCATATCCACCCAATAGTAGGTGTGCATCCATGTTTTCTGCTGCTATGGCTTGCATACGCAAACTCCAATTGTCGAACTGATATTTGGCAAACACTGTAGTGCTGTGCGATGCGAATGTAGTGTTTGTAGTATATGTAAGTCCATCGAAACCAACAAGAGATGTGCGTGGTTTAAGCAACAAGAAATTATATCCTGCACCCAAAAACAAACGTCCGCTGTTGTATCGTATCATAGCTGTAAGGTCAGGAACGCAGCTGTTGCGTATATATTCTGTGCTGCTACCCAATGGTAATGGTCCTGAACTCTTGTTGTCTAGTTGGAATGCTGCAACACCTACTGCTTCTATAGCACCAAAATATTGGGTGTAACGTGCTTGTACCACACGAGAGTATGGGTGAAATGGTGCTCCCATATTCAAAGGGCGTGTACCAGGCATCACTTCGTGTACCACAAATGGTGTCCAATATTGTCCTACAAGTAGTTCTGAGTTTGTCCAACGCATATCCATATAGGCGTGACGCAAACGCAACATATTGATACCTGAACCTGTAGCTCCTGTAAAGTCGCCCTCTACCAATCCGCTCACTTTTGCTCCAAGCATATCAGGGGTTTGTATTCGCAAACCCAATCTCGAAGTTATGGCTACCATATTCAATTGTGGTACTGCGTTTATGTCGTTGCCATTTGCATCCAACGATTCAGGCAGTGGATAAAACAACATTTCTCCTTCTCTGCCTTCCAACACTTTGCGTGTGTCTGCATAGATTTGTGGATTTATATCGCCGTAAAAATTTAATTTTACTTTGTTTTCGCTCTTGTTGGCAGTGGTGTCTTGGGCATACACGTTGATGCCTGCAAACAATGCTGCCGCTATTAATAATATTCTTCTCATTATTTTCTGTGTGTTTGTCAAAAAAAACAATTAAACCAACCCAAATATGTAGTATTTAGTAATTTGGGTTGATTTAACGTCTTGTAAATTAAGTGTATATTTTATTTCTTATTTCTTTTTAAGGTTTGCTATCGACAATATTACTCCCAATGCTACACCCAAGAATGCTGCAAACAATACTTGGAAGTTTTGAGGCAATAAGAATGTGATAGTGTGTGCAGGGTACCAAAAGAATGGTATGGTTTTCTTAAACACAAAACTCCATTGTACTTTCCAATTTAGGTTAGTAATAATTTCTGTCATCTTGATAGGGCGTAGAAAACCTTTCAATGTACCACCGTTGTTCAATATGTGTGTGTCGGTTATTTTGTGTAGAGTCATAAACACAGGTGCAAAAATGCTGTTCATCAATAAACTTATGCAGAACGCAACCAATACTTTACCCCAACTTAAACCACCTGCAAACCATGCACGTGCATCTTCCAAACCAAGGTATTCCAAAAACGATACTGTACCGCTTTTGAAGATAACCATTGCCATAGATATTCCCATACCTAATATTCCCCATACTATCATACGAGGTAGAACGCCGAAACCAGGTTCGTTGTAAACTCCCTTTTGGATTCTTAGTCCAATCATTTCTCCTACAGTTGCCAATATAGCAAATTTAAAGAAACTCATTATCATTCCGTGCTCTGCTGTAAGGGTGTTGTACATTGCGTACACAGAGTCGAAGATAAAAAATGGTGCCAAACATACTATGACACAACCGATAAAAATGTAATCTTGCTTTTTCATTTATTGTATTTTTGTTTATATAATTTATTTATTTCATTATTCGTTGTCGGTGTCGTGCTTTTTGGAGTTGGAATGTATGGAGCGGAACATCTTCCATGCGTGTACATCTATTATTGCCAAGGCTGCTAAAATAACAAGCACAAGTATGTAAAAACTAATGCCTGACGCGTCCGACTGAAACATTACAAAGAACATTGCCAATATAAGCAACGACAATCCCCATATCGTAAGTACAGAACCAAATTCTTTTATTGTTTTCATATCATATTGTATTACAATGAATAATTAATATTTGTAAGTTTTGTTTCGTTTTGCAAAGATACATCTTTTTGACGGAATAGAACTTTCTTTTTTCCAAAAAAGAACAAAAATACAACGTTTTCGGCTCAAAAAATGTTTTTTTTATCGATATATAGGTTGTTGATACACAGAAAAAACACTTTTCTGACAAATATTTTTTTCAAAAACATCGCGTATCATTTAAAAAAAAGTTTGTACCTTTGCAGCGGATTTTACATCCAACCGAGAATGTATTTTTTTTGAAAATGGGGTGCTGTCGTTTTCATATTTTCGATGGCTGAGATTATACCCTTTGTACCTGTACGGATAATGCCGACGTAGGAAAGAGTGTTTTCATTGTATACCCTGTTTTTAATTTTGAATAAAACTCTGAATAGGAGGTTGTTTTTTTAAGTTTTGAATTTACCGCGGTGACTTAAAAAATTTCCCCTTTCGGATTATGGTTTAACTGATTAAAAACAAACAAATGTACAAGTTAAAAAAAAGACATCTCCTTGCAAGCATACTGTTTGCTTTGATGATAGGGGGTAACAACGTTTGCAGTGCAGACGTAACGAAGAACAAAAATGTCACCATAAAAGGCAGTGTGGCAGACGAACAAGGCAACGCATTGGAAGGCGTTAGTGTGTGGAATAAAGGCACATACCGTGGTGCTGTGAGTAATGCTGAAGGGTTGTTTGCCCTTGATGTTCCAAAAGGTAATGTAGAAATCAGAGTTTCTTTTGTGGGGTACAAAACCGAAGAGTTGACGCTTGTGGTTGTGGGCGATACCGTGCTGAATATATCGCTGAAACCATTGGCTGTGATGTGCGATGCCGTTATTGTATCTGCCACTAAAAGTGGAGAAAATACTCCGCTTACATCTTCGACGTTGAATCGTAAAGATATAGAAAACAATACTATAAGTGGTGCATTGCCATATATGTTGGAGTTGGAACCTTCAATGGTGTCTACTGCCGAAAATGGTACTTCGGTGGGTAATACTTCGTTTCGCATACGAGGCACTGATGCTACACGTATCAACGTAAACATCAACGGAATACCGCTAAACAACCCTGAAAGTCAGGGGGTGTATTGGGTGAATATCGTAAACCTTGCTGCTATGGCAGAAAGTGTAGAGATACAGCGTGGTACAGGTTCGGCAAATGGTGGTACAAGTGCTTTTGGAGGTGCTGTAAGTTTGCAAACCCTCAATGCCTCGCAACAACCTTATGCTGTGGCTGACATATCGCGTGGGGCGTTCAATACCAATCAAACATCGCTGATGGTGGGTTCGGGAATGCTGAAAAACGGTTTGGTGTTCGATGCTTCGTATTCTAAATTGTCGTCTGACGGATTTTTGCGTAACGGTTTTTGTGACCATGAATCGCTGTATTTGGGAGGTGGATACTATGGAGAAAAAACCTTGCTGAAAGTGGTAGCTATTGTGGGTAAGCAACATACAGGCATAACGTGGAATGGAGCTACAAAAGAAGAGATTGCCAATGACCCTACGTTCAACAATGCAGGGGCTTACTACGACGATATGGGAAACCTGAGATACTACGACAACGAAACAGACAACTATTGGCAGCAACATTTGCAGATGTATTTTTCGCACCAATTGGCAAAGAATTGGTTGTTGAACATTGCTGCCAACTATACCCACGGATATGGATACTACGAAAATTACAAGGCAGATAAAAAGTTTACCGCCTACGGTTTGCCATACCAAATGGTAGTGAACAATAACGACACAACGCTGATAAAGTATTCTGATTTTGTGGTTCGTAAGTTGATGAACAACCATTCGTACACCGAAACAGCTTCGCTGAAATACGACACGGATAAACTGACATTTACCGCAGGGCAGATGATAAACCACTACGATGGCGAACACTATGGTAATGTGATATGGTGCAAGATGCCATCGGTTTTGACAGACTACTACGAATGGTATACCAATATTGGACGAAAAACCGATATTTCTGTTTTTGCCAAGGCAGAATATTCTGTTGGAAACCATTGGAATAGTTATGCTGACTTGCAGTACAGGTTGATATGGTACAATATGAGTGGTATCGACGACGACAATATGTTGTTGGACTTTGGTGAGGTGTACAGTTTTTTCAATCCCAAAGTTGGACTTACCTACAGCGTGAATGCCAACGATAAGTTTACCTTTTTGGCAGGTATAGCAAATCGCGAACCTACACGTGCCGATATTAAAGATGCCATAAAAAGCAGCACTTCCGATGCTCCAAAACCTGAAACTATGCTGGATGTGGAGTTGGGGTACAGTCGTAGTAACACACTGTGCAAACTTGCTGCCAATGCGTACTTTATGGGTTATCGCAATCAGTTGGTATCGTCGGGGAAACTGAACAGTGTGGGATATGCCCTGATGGAAAATGTAGACAAAAGTTATCGACTCGGACTCGAAGTGGTGGCAGGGGTAAAGATATGCAGATGGTTGAAAGTAGATGCCAATATAACGTTGAGTAAGAACAAGGTACTGAACTACATCTGCTACCAGGAGCACTACGACAATCCCAACGATTGGAACACCACACCACAGGTGGCTGTAAACTGCGGAAACACACAGTTGGCATTCTCGCCCAATGTGGTGGGGGCAGCTTTGGTTACCATAGAACCGATAAAAAATCTGAAACTGCAACTGACTGCGAAATATGTGGGCGAACAGTACTACGACAACACAGAGCGAGACGAAACACGACTTGCACCATACTGTGTGGTCAACACTAAATGCAGTTACCTCCACAAACTGAACGGTGGCAGAGAGATAGAGTTTCAACTGTTGGTAAACAACATCTTCGATAAACAATATATAAATAATGCGTGGGGATACGAAGCATACTTCGACGATGGTAGCGAAAAATATATCGAACAAGGTTTCTTTGTACAACCAGGCATCAACGCCACAGCAAGAATGGTGATAAGATTATAGTAAACTTTTTTTTCTTCAAAACTTAATAATAATGGAAACATTTGGAGAGTTCGAATTTATCGAATTCATTAAAAAACGTTTCCCTGTTTCTCATAATTTTATGGGAATAGGGGATGATTGTGCAATAATTTCACAAGCTGGAGAAGATTTACTTTTTTCTACAGACTTTTTGGTGGAAGGTGTGCATTTTCTCAAAACAATATCATCAGCAGAAGATGTAGGTTGGAAGGCAGCTGCTGTAAATCTTAGTGATATAGCTGCTATGGGTGGAACGCCTATTGCTACTTTTCTTTCGATAGCTCTTCCTGAAAGTGCTCAAGGCGATTGGGCTAAAAGATTTATTGAAGGTTTTGTTGAAATTAGCAGATTATTCGATGTGCCGCTATTGGGTGGCGATACAACATCTTCGCTTCGTGATATAGCAGTGAATGTAGGGATATTAGGGCAATGTCCTTCGGGTAAGGGTATTACACGTAACAATGCCAAGATTGGAGAAACAATATATGTTACAGGTAATTTGGGTGATTCAGCAGGAGGTTTGTATTCTGTTTTGGAAGGTATAGATAAAACTGCTGATGTAGAAAGTCTTATAAACCGACATAAACGTCCTGTTCCACGAATAAGTGAGGGGAAAACATTGATGATGAGTGGTAAAGTAGGAGCTATGATGGATATTTCGGACGGTATTGCTTCCGATTTGAAACATATAATGAAAGCATCAGGTGTTGGTGCTGTGGTTGATATTGATAAATTGCCTTATTCCAAAGAGTTGATTTCTGTGTCTATTGAATATGGATGGGATAGGTGTAAGTTGGCTGTTGCTGGTGGAGAAGATTTTGAGTTGCTATTTACTGCCCCTGAAGATTTTGATAAACAGATTGATATTCCAATATATCCCATAGGAAAAATAGTTTGTGGAAAAGAATTGATATGGACAATAGATAACAAACCTGTAGATTTGAATTTTACAGGATATAAACATTTTTAAAAAATACTATGACTAAAAGATATTATAGAGTTCTTACTATTGCAGGAAGCGATTCAGGAGGTGGTGCAGGTATACAGGCAGACATTAAGACAATCAGTGCCATGGGGTGTTTCGCTACATCTGCTATTACAGCAGTGACGGTGCAAAATACATTAGGTGTCAAGGCGGTACATCCTGTTCCGTTGGATATTTTGGAAGGGCAGATTGATGCTGTGCTTTCTGATATTGGAACTGATGCAATAAAGATAGGTATGTTGTATTCGTTGGAGGTGGTGAACATTGTGGCGAATATGATAGAGAAATATCAAGTTAAAAATATTGTGGTAGACCCTGTTATGATGTCAACTTCGGGGTATAGGCTGATAGAGGAAAATGCTATCGAATTAATCAAAAACCGACTGATACCACTCTCTCGTGTTATTACACCAAATATACCTGAAGCAGAGATACTTGCAGATTGTAAAATTTCAAGTGAACAAGATTTTGACAAAGTGGCTCGTAGGTTGTCTGACAATAGCGGTGTGTCTGTGCTTTTGAAAGCAGGGCATTTTGATGGAGATTATCTTGTGGATTATTTCTACAATGCAGAAAATGGTACAACGACTATGCTGCCTTCTAAAAGAGTTGAAACTCAGAATACTCACGGTACAGGTTGTACTTTGTCTTCGGCATTTGCTGCTGCTCTTGCAAAAGAAGATGATTTGACGTTGGCAGTAAAATATGCTAAAAAATATGTTGAACGAGCTATTATTTATGGAGCAGATTTTAAGATTGGTGGAGGATATGGTCCGATAAACCACGGTTTTAATCCTATAAAAACTTTTGAACGATGATGTTAAATAATTGCAGATTACAATTCATAACCCACTATACCGAGAAATATTCTTATATAGATACGGCTCGTATGGCATTGGAAGGTGGTTGCAGGTGGATACAATTGAGAATGAAAGACGCAGACGAATATTTGTTGGAAAAAAACGCCATTGTAATACAAGAAATGTGTAAACAGTATGGTGCAACTTTTATTGTTGACGACAATGTATTGCTAACCAAAAAAATAAAAGCAGACGGTGTGCATCTTGGCAAGAATGATATGCCCATTGCTGATGCACGAAAAATACTTGGCGATTCATTTATAATAGGCGGTACTGTAAATTCTTTCGAAGATATTATGTTGAACTTTAAAGGTGTTGTACCTGACTATTTTGGTTGTGGTCCATTTCGATATACAACCACAAAAAAGAATCTTGCCCCAATAGTCGGATATGATGGATATAAAGATATTATTCTGAAAATGAAAGATATGAACATCAATATTCCAATTGTGGGTATAGGTGGTATAGGCAAAGAAGATATTTCTCAGTTGCTCAACATCGGACTATTTGGAATAGCTTTGAGTGGTAGCATTATTAATGCCGAAAACCCAATAAGGGAAATGTACGATATAGTAAAAATATTAGATGAAAACGAACTATAACAATAGAAAATAATTTAGTAATTCACATATATTAAAACACGAAAAATATGATTGAAAAAAATGTTTCTCACGGTATTATAAGTACCTATTTCAATAAATTGGAAAGAAATTTAGATTTAGATGTTGCCATAGTCGGAGGCGGTCCATCAGGAATAGTGGCAGCTTATTATCTTGCAAAAGCAGGATTGAAAGTTGCACAATTTGACCGAAAGTTGTCGCCTGGTGGTGGCATGTGGGGTGGAGCTATGATGTTCAATCAGATAGTGGTTCAAGAAGAAGCTCTTCACATTATTAAAGAATTTGATATTAACTACGAACAGTATAGCGACAATCTATATGTAATGGATTCGGTAGAAAGCACTTCGGCATTGTTATATAAAGCGGTTCATGAAGGTGCAACAATATTCAATTGTTATTCGGTTGAAGATGTTGTTTTCAAAAACAATGTGGTGAGTGGAGTAGTGGTGAATTGGACACCAGTTTTGCGAGAAGGAATGCATGTAGACCCTCTTAATATTATGGCAAAATGTGTTGTAGATGGTACAGGACACGATAGCGAAATGTGTAGTACTGTGGCTCGTAAGAATGGTATACAACTTGCTACCGACACAGGTGCTGTTATAGGAGAGCGTTCGTTGGATGTTGTATCAGGCGAAGAAGAAGTGGTGAACGGTACAAAAGAGATTTATCCTGGTCTTTTTGTGTGTGGTATGGCTGCTTCCGCTGTAAGTGGAACTCCTCGCATGGGTCCTATTTTTGGAGGTATGCTTCTTTCAGGAAAGAAAGTCGCCGACTTGATAATTGAGAAATTAAAATAATGAAAATTATTGCAATAACATCGCCAAAGGTTGTTGATGATGATGTTCGTATTATCAACACATTGCTTGATAACGGTGTAGACTCTGTTCACTTGCGAAAACCTGATTCAGATATTGACGAATGTAGAAAATTGTTGGCAGAATTATCTGCAACCAAAAGAGCAAAAATTGTTGTTCACGATTATTCTGAACTATATTTTGAGTTCTCTTTGAAAGGTATTCATACCAACAAAAATGTTACTACATTGCCTGAAGGATATAGCGGAATCAAAACACGTGCTTGTCATTCATTTGAAGAAGTGATTAAGTATAAGGGATATTATGATTATCTGTTTTTGAGTCCTATTTTTGATAGTATTTCTAAGGTTGGCTATAAATCAGCTTTTACCAACGACGAATTATTGAATGCTTCGAAAGATGGAATAATCGATGAAAGAGTTATAGCTTTAGGTGGAATAACATTGGATAAGATTCAATATCTGAGAGAGTTGAATTTTGGTGGCGTGGCAATGCTTGGAAGTATTTATAATGTTGATGCCTTAGATATTTTGACAAAGATAACAAGGAAGTAGGGTAGTGGGGGAGTTGATAATTCGTAGTTGGATTTATACTGAAAACTTACAACACCCCCCTATATCGCTACACTTCGGTTTAATGTCAGTCGTTGTTGTTCTGTACCTTAAACATTATGTAAAAATATAGTGTTTACTTGTTTACCTTTTTGTTTACCTGTTTACTTTTTGGGGTAGAGAAAGGTGTAGAGGGGATAGAATGTATAGAATGTATATAGAGTATCTTAATCATTAAACTTTAAACCTTAACCATTAAACTTTAAACACAAAAAAATATAGTGTATACCTTGTATACCTTTGTATACCTTGTATACTTTTTGCTTTGCAAACTACGGACTACTGACAACGGACTACTGACAACGGACTGCTCCGCAATGCGGAAAATAGAAGTTGTGAGTTGTGAAAGTACAGAATGTATAGAGGGTAGAGAAAGTTCGTTAAACATTAAACATTAACCAGTAACCAGTAATCTGTAACCAAAAATATATAGTGGGTTACCTTGGTTACTTTGGTTACCTTGGTTACCTTTTTTTGGGGGTAGAGAAAGGTAATAACTAATAACTATAAAAAAAGGATGCAGAACCGAAGTTCCACATCCTTAATTCCATGATTCCGTAATTCCGTAAATCCGTGATTCCGTAAATCCATGATTCCGTAAATTATCCTTCAAAACCGCCACCACTTGGGTTGTTACCGCCTGTGTTGTCGTTGCCGTTTTCAGGTTCCATTGCTTCGTCACCATCACCGTCGGGAAGTTCTACGCCATCATGGTTTTGATTGATACGTTGATAAACTTTATCTTTCGCAGACAAGTCCAAGCATTTCCAAATGCCGTCCAGCTCTAAATCCACTGTGTCAAGTTTTTCCCTCAATGATATTGATGGACGGAAATTGATGTTCATTTTTTTGAATTGACTCAATCCTGCATCTGAAGGGGTTGGGGCAACGTTACTCTCGCAACTCAACGATAAGATACCAAGATTGGGTAATGCTATAGAATGCCCATTCAATAAGAAATTTTCAATGGCATCCACAATGCCATACAATGCACTACTTACAAATGCTTTAGGCACATAAGAGTTGTTTGCAATTGTGTTTATCAAATCTTCGGCATCAATGGTGCTGTAGCGTACAGGACGTAGAAGATAACCACTTTTCACTTCGCCGTCTTTTAAGTAGTTGATGTTTTGCTCAACACTTTTCACTAGAATTTTACTCATAATTTTAAAGGTTTTTTATTTATTATTATTATTGAAAGACTGAACTTTGAGACAAGTCTGTAGTCTGTTGTCCGTAGTCCGTTGTCTTTTATATATAAATAGTCTGAAATTTTATTTTTTGAAAGAAAGTGTAATTTTTTTTTGAAGTGTACACAATAAAATTGTATCTATTGAGTATATATATCGATGTGTTGTTTTTCACACGATTGATATTTTTAAAGTTTACATGCGTGAGTTTCTGAAATATGGACTCACGTTTTTTTTGTTTCACACATCTATACATCTATCCAAAAAAGGTAACCCAAAGTAACCAAGGTAACCAAGGTAACCCACTATGTTTTTGTGTTTAAGGTTTAATGTTTAAGGTTTAAAGTTTAATGATTACTGGTTATTGGTTACTGGTTACTGGTTAAGATACTCTCTGTGCATTCTATACATTCTCTACCCTCTCTACTTTTCTTTACCCCAAAAAGTATACAAGGTATACAAAGGTATACAAGGTATACACTATATTTTTGTAGTTAGAAGTTTTCAATTAGGAGTTAGTAGTTTTCTATACTTAAAAGGTAAACAAAGTAAACACAAGGTAAACAGGTAAACCGCTATATTTTTGAAATATCAAACACAAACTTCAAGCACGCAGTGGTAGTGTTGTATTATCATGTATGTAATATATAAGTAATAAGTATATAAGTGTATGTATATAAGCATATATAAATGTATTATAACATACTAATAATGATATCTATTAAATATAAAAAATATAAGTATATATAAATGTATTATAACATACTAATAATGATATCTATTAAATATAAAAAAATATAAGCATATATAAATGTATTATAACATACTAATAATGATATCCAGTGTAATAATAAATATAAAAATATAAGCATATATAATAATATATCTAATATATAAACCCTATGGCATATAATACATATAACATTATAAATATCTCTAATATACTATCAAATTCAAACAAGAAAATTGCTCTGCCTGCCACAAACTTTAAAATATATAGTGTATACCTTGTATACCTTTGTATACCTTGTATACTTTTTTTGTATAGAGGGTAAAGAAAAGTATAGAAAACTAATAACTGACAACTAATAACTACTAACTTCAAAAAATATAGTGGGTTACCTTGGTTACTTTGGTTACCTTGGTTACCTTTTTTGGGTAGAGAAAGTATAGAAAGAAATTGTTAACTTCAAAAACATAGTGTTTACCTGTTTACTTTGTTTACTTTTTGGTATAGAGGGTAGAGAAAGGATAGAAAGTTTAGAATCCTATATACTATATACATAAAGAAGACAGAGGTAGTATGGTAGTATGAGGTAGTATGGTTTTTTAGAGTGAATGCTATTCACCAGTACCAATTTTAATTTATGCAACTGACAGGGGTAAAATCGCATTGCACTATATAATATATTGTGTAAACATTGTCGCACTTTTTTAAATGCTTATACTTGACATCTTGCAGGTGAAATATGTATTATAAACTAAATGCAATTGTAAAAAATGAGAAAATGCCTGTTGTTTTAGATACCCACTTCTCATTAAGATTTAGTTAAGAGATACTTACAATTTAGTGTTTAAGGTATTTTCTATACTTTATATACTTTTTTTAGTTTGCAGTCTGTTATCAAAAGGTAACCAAGGTAACCAAAGGTAACCAAGGTAACCCACTATGTTTTTTTGGGGTAAAGTTTAATGGTTAATGTTTAAGGTTTAATGTTTAATGTTTAATGGTTAAGATACTTTCTATACATTCTATACATTCTCTACCCTCTCTACTTTTCTTTACTCAAAAAGTATACAAAGTATACAAAGGTATACAAGGTATACACTATATTTTTGTAGTTAGAAGTTATTAGTTTCTATACATTCTATACCTTTTTATACTCTCTATACTCTCTATACTCTCTATACTCTCTATACTCTCTATACTCTCTATACTCTCTATACTCTCTATACTTTCTCTAC
>JAFZDP010000044.1 GCA_017561155.1 Bacteroidales bacterium
CTGCTTATGCAATCTTCCAACGCCCTCACATGCATAAGCACATCGGCCGGCGATGCCGAACAAATCTTGGAAACATCTTCGGCAAGTATGCTTATATCAATATAATTTGCATAGCACACCTTTGCCAGGTACACCTCTTTCGGGTTTCCGTTTGCATTGATTTTTTGTTTTTTCTTCAAATAACCTATTGCCATTTTATTGTTGCTTTGTTGGTTTATATTTCAAATAATTTATGTTTTGTTCGAGAACTGAATTCAGTTTGTTCGAGAATGCATCCAAATTTGTTCGAGGCAGGTATTCTGCAAAAGCCATGAGGACGGTCTGCTCAAGCCTTGAGGGCGGTTCCCTTAAGCCATGAGGAAAGCGTCCTTAAGCCATAAGGGACTACCCTGCGCCGAACTTTGCAAGATTCAACATCGAACACTTTCTAACCCTTTGCCGAACTTTGCAAGAACAGCCGCCGAAGATAATACATTTCTACTCCGACGACTTTCGCCCGAGAACAAGCAATACATCAATATTTCAATAAAACTTTACAGTCCACTCTTCCAAAACTTTTCTTTCGGACTACAAAAGTAAACCCCTCTTTTTGACGTTGGCTATTAGCTGTTGGCTATTGGCTTGACTGTCGCTCTTGTATAGATTATGAAGTGATATTTGACGTTTGTTTTGGATAACCAATAATAATATGTCATGGAAATGAATAGTTGCTCACAAAAAAGTATTGAAATACTTGCCACAAAACAAAAAAAAGCCCGAAATCATAAACAAATATCGGTGTGCGAACTAATAGAACTTCGTCAACAGAAAATCAAAAACCACACAAAAGATGTTGATTTATCACTACTAAAACATTTAAAAACTTTTGCAGGGAAAGAGCTCAACACTTCGAATATCGATATAGATTTTTGCCATAGATTTGCTCAATATCTTACAAACGAAGCAAATATAAAAGTAAGCAGTGCCAAAACATACCTACAAAAACTCAATGCCATACTGCAAGAAGCCGTATCGATGAACTATATGGCATACAACCCTATGCCGCAAATAAGCAAACTGGTGCCTAAAACAGTAAGCAAAGAAAAAGATTACCTTACAGTCGAAGAAGTAAAACAACTGGAAAAGGCAGAATGCCCGCACTTGACAACCAAACTTGCATTCTTGTTTTCATGCTTTACCGGATTACGTCTGTCTGATATCGAAACACTGAAATGGAGCAATATACATAAATGCAACAACCTATACATGCTAATAAAAACACAAGTGAAAACAGGTGCCGAAATTCGAATACCCCTCAGCAAACAAGCAATAGAGATTCTGAAAGTATTGCAACACAATAAAATATCGAATGACGAAAATGTATTTGCAATGTTTTCTCGAACCACAATTTGTTCCGACCTAAAAGTTTGGGCAAAGAATGCTAAAATAAACAAACATATTACTTTCCATGTGTCGAGAGTCAGCTTTGTTACCATCTCTATTTCGGCAGGTATAAACATATATGTAGTATCCAAACTATGTGGGCACAGCAATGTGAAAACAACACAAATATATGCAAGAATGACAGACCGTACTTATATTGAAGCTATGGTATTGCTTGATAATATTTTCAAAACGAGACAAAGAAACGCAAAAAATGTTCAAAATTTTAATCTTCTGTTATAAATATCAATGTATTATCGTTAAATATTACAAAAATTCCATTCTGTAAATCAAGCAAATATCTATATTTAAGAAAATAAATTTTGATATGTCGTAATAAAAGTTTACTTTTGTAGTCCGAAAGTACCGGTGTTTTAGATTCAGATTTCAAATTGCGATAGCTAAGCCAACAGCCAACGTTCTATCTGATATTATGGTCTTGGCCAATAAAAAAACGGCACTCACCGAATGACGATGGATGCCGTTTTTAGAATAAAATCTTAATATGTTATTTGATAGGATGATCTTTGTGGAATTGGATTAAGCGAGCTTCCAAATCAGGGAATTGTTCGCGAAGTACCAATGCTACGCAAGCGCGTATACCTTGGCGTGTACTTCCTGTGATATCCAACGAAATAGCACTGATACCATAACGGATAAGTTCGTTAAGTAGGTCTACTCCGGTATATCCCGGATAGCAGAATGTGAAGTAGAAACCATCGCCGATAGGTTCTCCCATATCTTCGTCGTAAACTATATAGAAACCATTGTCGATGAACATTTTCTTCATGATATGAGCTTTTTCGCCATATTCGTGTATGTCTTTTACAAAGTTGTAAGTACCATTGTTGGCACCTCTAAGCATTGCAGCCAAAGCATACTGAGCCGAGTGTGCAGTACCGGAGCTTAAGCAATAAAGAGTACCGAAAACCATAGCACGACCTACTTGTGTTTGAGAATAGTAGCGAGCCAAATCAGGACATTCTTTGTTGTAAAGTTCAGGGCTTATAACCATCATGGCAATACGTTGTCCGGCATAGCTAAACGATTTAGAACCCGAAATCATAAGTACATAGTTGTTGGTGTATTTAGCAACAGTTGGTTGGAATGGAGCAACACCGGGTTGAGAGTAATCTTTGCGGAAGTCCATTGCAAAGTAAGCAAGGTCTTCTAGTATGATTACACCATATTTGTTGGCCATATCGCCGATAATTTTCAACTCTTCGTCGGTGAAGCAGAACCATGCAGGATTGTTTGGACTGGAATAGATGATACATGCTACGTCGCCATCTTTCAACATTTCTTCCAATTTTTCGCGTAGTTTTTCGCCACGATAATCATAAACATCGAAAGTTTTGTATTCTATACCAAGTACACGGCATTGTTGTTTTTGTACAGGGAAACCCGGGTCGATAAATAAAACTTTAGTTTTGGTTTTATCGTAACGGGTAAGAGTCAAAAACGAAGCGAAACCGGCTTGCATAGAACCTACAGTAGGTACACAGCAATCTGTAGGTACGTCGATATCTAAAAAGTTCTTTACAAATAGAGATATTTGTTCTTTTACATCTTGTGTTCCATAAATTTCAGGATAAATAGATGCAACACCATTGCGTAGTGCTTCTATTTCTGCTTCAACACCTACTTGAGCTGCCGGCAATCCGGGAATACCCATTTCCATTTTTACAAAACGTACTCCTGTTTCAGCTTCAACGTCTTGTATCATTTTACGCATTTCTCTTATCGATGCTTTTCCAGGGTTTGCTATCTTGTTGCTTTGTGCAATTTGGTCGATAGTTTCTTTGCTAATTGGTATTTGTGTCATTATCTATGTATTTTTATGTTTTATTATTTATTTCTCGTATCTGTTTAGCGGCCTGCAAAATCTTTTATTTTGGGTAGATTTATAGGGCTCACTTCTTTTATTATATTGTATATTTCTTCTTTTTCAGCATCCGATGCCGGACCGAAAATATTGGCTACTTCTTGTACTTTTACGTCCAAAAATATTTGTGTGGCCAACAGATTTGTTCTTATTTTATGTACTTTTTGTATGCTTCTTAGTGCTTCAAGAATGTTTTTGCGTGCTTCTTTTTGGTCTTTTGTCATCATGTCCAATCCCAAACGATGGTAGTAGTAATTGGCTTTTCGCAATTCTTGATAGGCAGCATTGGTGTAGTTTTCCATAAACCAATAGCGCGCTTTTTGGCTGTCCGAACTACGCCAACCACGGTATCCCGACTTTTCGGCAGATTGGGCTATGGTACGTGCCACTTCGAAAAAAGAATCGCCACCCATAAGGGCATAAGAGTCGAAAGTGACACCCAGAAATATGTACAAATAGTAGGATATTGCCGACGAAAGATTGGAAGTGAACGAATTTTGGTCGAATTCCAATGGCTGACTTTCGTTGAATGTAAATTGAAAATCGGACTCTATATAGTTGAAAAGTCCCGTAGTATAGTTAGAATTGAAAACAGGACGACGAATCTGAACACTGAGTTGTCCTTTGAAGTCGGTTAGGGATACGCGTTCGCTTAGTATAAGACTTATGTTGCAATCCATTTTTTCGTGCTGTTCAAAGGTAGCAGAGGTCCATTTTCTGTTGTTTACAAAGTCTTCTATCGATTGTTTCATAGTTTCGAATATCTGTTTCTCGGTAGTTTGTATCTGTTGAGAATTGATAGAAACATTGCAGCGAAACTCCTGAGCATTAACCGATAATATCGTTATTATTAGTATTATAAATCCTATTATCTTTGTTTTACATTGCATAAATAATGTCTGTATTTGTACATAATTTGCGTATGCAAATGTACGATTTTTTTTTATATTGACCAAAACGATGAAAATACTTTTTTATTTTCTCTCTCTTGTACTTTATTTTTATGCGTGATATTGGCGGGAAAAACTCTTCGGAAAAGAGTGCTGAAATGTGAAATATATCCAAAGAATACTGCCATATTTTATTTCGGATTAACTGCCTTGTCATGATAGAAAAAGCACCGTTGCAATAGTAATGCAATGTTGTTGCAATGCCGGATTTTTCGTCGAAAAAAAAGCTGCCATATCGGATATGTAATTGGAGTAATTGACGGTATATTGTGGAGAATTTCTCAGTATACTGAAAAAAGTTTTCTGATATACCGTGCTGAAGTTGGCGAGTACCTGTGCTTGCAAATACTATATAGGCAGGTTTGTGGCAATTTATATAGTTCGTTCGGTTTAGATAAATATTTTTTCATTGCTATTATTGTCAAAACAAAAATTATTGTGTATTTTTGTAATTGTTATTTATGATATAAATAAGTGTGCAAACATCTGATAATTATATGAATATTGAAGAAAATGTTTCGCTAAAAGCCTATAATACTTTTGGAATAGATGTCCAAACAAGAAAATTTGTGGAGTTTAGTTCCGAAAAAGAGTTGCAGCAGTTGCTTGAAAGTAAGTTATTGTTGGACTTTGATTTTTTTGTATTGGGAGGTGGAAGCAATGTCGTTTTCTGTAGCAACTTTGATGGTGTAATAGTACATCCTACCAACAAGGGTATTCGTATAGTATCCGAAAATGTCGAAACCAACGAGGTGATAGTAGAGGCTTGTGCCGGCGAAAATTGGAGCGATTTTGCGTGGGCCATGACCAAGCAAGGTTTCTATGGTTTGGAAAACTTGGTAGAGATACCGGGTAATGTAGGAGCCGCACCTATTCAGAATGTAGGAGCTTATGGGGTAGAAGCCAAAGATGTTATAAACTATGTGGTAGCCTACGAGATAGAAACAGGTGCACGACGAGTTTTTGAAGCACACGAATGTAAGTTTGGATATAGGGATAGTGTGTTTAAAAATGAACTAAAAAACAAGTATATTGTTTTGAGTGTTGGATTTTCTCTTACAAAAACTATGCAATCCAAATCGACATACAGTTCGTTGAGAAGCCTATTGAGCGAAAAAAATATTACCAATCCTACACCCTTGCAAGTGGCAGAATGTATAGCCGAAATACGTAACAGCAAGTTGCCAAATCCTAAGGAAATAGGCAGTGCAGGAAGTTTTTTTAAAAATCCTATTGTTACTTGCTCTCATTTGGAAACATTAAAAATTTCGTATCCCGATATAGTATCTTATCCTGCCGGCGACAACTATAAGCTTGCTGCCGGATGGCTGATAGAGCAATGTGGGTGGAAAGGAAAACGACTTGGCAACGTTGGTGTTTTCGACAAGCAGGCATTGGTGCTTTACAATATTGGCGGCTGTACCGGAAAAGAAGTAGTGAATCTTGCAATGGCAATAGAAGCCGATGTAGAAAGCAAGTTTGGCGTAAAAATCGAGTGCGAAGCCATAATAATTAAGTAAATAAAAACAATATATATACATTACATACTATGAACGAAAAAATAAATAAGTTTTGGAATTGGTTTGTTGCCAATAATGAACGCTTGACAATGTTGTCGGAATATAGTTCCGAAGAACAAGACAAAATGTTAGATGAGCTTCAAGAAAATTTGACAGCATACTGCGAAGGACTTACTTTTGATATGGGCGAACAAACAAAAAATGGAAGAAGGTTAGTTTTTAGTGCAGAAGGTGATATTGAGTTGTTTAGATATGTGGTAGAGTTGGTAGAAAATGCTCCGGATTTGGATTGGTGGGAGTTCGTTCCTTTTAAACAACCTCATGGTAATGACTTGAAGGTACACTTTGGAAAATACTATTTTGATACCAAAAAAATGTATTTCCAACAATTGGAAAACGAAGAAGAACCGGATATTTTGGGATTAAGAGTAGCTATAGACCATCCTGAAACCGACGATGAGGATATACTTGTAGGTACTTATGTTACATTGGAAGCTATGATAGGTGAGTTTGATTGTGCTACATTGTTAGGATATTTAGACGTATGCACAGTGCCTGAAAAACCGGCAAAAGAAGGTTTCAGACCTTTGGTAGATTTTCCTGAATTTATAGAATGGTTCAAAATACAACGCGACAAATAATTAGTTTCTAACTTTGTGATAGATAATAATGTAGCCGGCGTTGGTGAAAAGTTTTTGGTAACTTTTTGCACAATGATGCCAAAACTTCCAATAAAATTATTAATTTCGCAGAAGTTTTGTAAGTGTAAATAAATACAGAAAATCTATTTACAGAGTTTAAATTTAGAATATTACAAATATCAAACAAATAAAAATATATGAGCAAAGTAGATGTATTGCTAGGTTTGCAATGGGGCGATGAAGGAAAAGGAAAGATAGTAGATGTGTTGACACCAGAATATGATGTTATAGCACGTTTTCAAGGTGGTCCCAATGCAGGACATACTCTTGAATTTAATGGTATCAAACACGTGTTGCATATAATACCATCGGGAATTTTCCACGAAAACAAGAAAAATGTTATTGGAAATGGTGTTTTGATCGACCCGTATATTTTTGCCAGAGAAATAGAAAATTTGGAAAATCGCAATGTTGATGCTACCAAAAATCTATATATATCCAAAAAAGCACACCTTATATTGCCATCGCATCGTATGTTGGATGCTGCCAACGAACGTGCAAAAGGTAATGCAAAAATAGGTTCTACCCTAAAAGGTATCGGACCTGCATATACCGACAAGATAGCTCGTTCGGGATTGAGAGTAGGCGATATATTGGAATTTGATTTTAAAGAAAAATACGAATTGCAAAAGTTTCAACACCAACAATTGGCAAAGACTTTGAAATTTGACATAGATAGCTTCCGTATAGAAGATTTGACACTAGAAGAATACGAAGAAAGATGGTTCAAGTCGTTGGAAGTTCTTAAGAAATTCCAATTGATAAACAGCGAATACTTCTTGAACGACTGCTTGTCGAAAGGAATGAAAGTGTTGGCAGAAGGAGCTCAAGGCTCTATGCTTGATATCGACTTTGGTTCGTATCCTTTTGTTACATCGTCTAGCACTATTACAGCAGGCGTATGTACTGGTTTGGGAGTGGCACCTTCTAAAATAGGTCGTGTTATGGGTATTACCAAGGCTTATTGTACTCGTGTTGGTGCAGGTCCTTTCCCAACAGAATTGTTCGACGAAGATGGTGAACAATTAAGACAAAAAGGTAACGAATTCGGTTCTACTACCGGCAGACCTCGCAGATGTGGTTGGATAGATATTCCTGCTCTTAAATATGCTTGTATGCTAAATGGTGTTACCGACTTGTTTGTTACTAAGATAGATGTAATGAACGACTTTGACGAAGTGAAAGTATGTAAAAACTATCTTATCGACGGTAAAGCATCGGAAGAATTGCCTTTCGAGTTCAATTCGGTAGAGATTTTGCCTGAATATGTAAAATATAAAGGGTGGAAAACAGAGTTGGCAGGAATACCTACATTCGACAAATTGCCTGAAAACTTGTTGGCCTATTTGTCTGAATTGGAAAAAATGATAGGTGTGCCTGTAAAAGCTTTGTCGGTAAGTCCGGATAGAAAAGATGTTTTGTTTAGGTAGACAATAATATTTGTGTTTACTCGTTATACATCGAAAATAACATTCAAAGTTGAAAAAATGAGAAAAATAGTTTTTATTGCATTGATGAGCGTATGTGTGTTAGCCACAGCTCAAACTAAAATAAAAGAATCCGAAGTTCCAAAGGCAGTATTGTTGGCATTGGAGAATACTTATACTTCTTACAAGGTAAAAAGTTGGTTTCAGAATCCGGGTCAATATGTTGCCGAATTGGTAGTTGACGGACAAGCCGGTAAATCTTTCTTTACCGACGCCGGCGATTGGCAATATAGTTCGTTCCCTGTTACTGTTGCCGAAATGCCTACATTGGTAAACACTTATTTTGACAACAACTATCCGGGCTACAGAATCAAATCGTCTGAATATGTAGAAGAAATGAGTGGTGATAACTATTACCGTTTGGTGATTGCCATGAAAGGCTTGGGTTCTAACGATTATGAATTGGTGTTTGATACCAGAGGAAAATTGTTGAAAAACAATGCTCCCGACCCTACAGTGGTAAAAAGAGATTTCATAGCTCGCAACAAACCCGAATCGGAAGTGTCTGACGAAAAAGAACGCCCCGAACAACCATCACGCAAAGGTGGTAAAAGACGTAGTGGCGATATGGATATAGACAGTCCGGACATAGAAAGATATACTCCATCGAAAGCTATGGTTAAGGATTTTGAAAAAAGAAATCCAAAAACCAGAGTAGCCAAAGGTCCTTTCTGGGTAGAACGTGATGGCGGTGGTGTAGCATACTTTTCTAACAATGCTAAGGCCGAGTTCGAATCGGTTTATGGTAGCGATAGCAAATTGATAAAAACCGGTACCGTAATGAAGAAAGAGCGTTATTCTCGTCCAATCCTTAAATATTTGGCTGAGAAATTCAAAAACGAACGCTACGAAGTAGTTAAAATGGTACGTTACGATTTCGATTCTAAATATAGAGATCCTGATACAGGAAAACGTCCAAAATCGTATTTCTATGTAGTAGTTTCGGTGAAAGTAAAAGGTCAACGCAATCCTAAATTTACTCGTATGACATTCGATAACAATGGAAACTTTACAGGATTGGTTGCCGAACCACTAGATGAAAGAGATTTGCAATAAGAAACATAAATATATTATAATTGGAAAGCATGTCGATAAAAAAGACATGCTTTTTTTAGCTGGATTTTGAAACAATACTTGGCAAAATACTCCGTTTTGCTCAGAGTGTTTAGGTTAATTATCATACATATATACGAAAAATGAAAACTTCTTTTCTTCCAATAACAGCCAAAGAAATAGCCGAACGCGGTTGGGATTATGTAGATGTTATAATAGTTTCGGGTGATGCCTATGTCGATCATCCTAGTTTCGGACATGCTGTTATAGCGCGTGTTTTGGAAAATGCAGGATATAGGGTGGCCATACTTCCACAGCCTAATTGGCGCGACGACTTGCGAGATTTTAAGAAGTTGGGAAAGCCCAGATTGTTTTTCGGCGTTACATCGGGATGTATGGATAGTATGGTGAACCATTATACTGCGGCAAAACGTATACGCTCAAACGATGCTTATACTCCCGGTGGCGAAGCCGGTTTCCGTCCCGACAGAGCAGCTTATGTATACACTAAGATCCTTAAACAGATATATCCGGATGTGCCTGTTGTGGTGGGCGGGATAGAGGCCTCTATGCGTAGATTCTCGCACTTCGACTATTGGGACAATGTTCTAAAACCATCAATAATGTCGGAGATTCCGGCAGATGTATTGGTGTATGGAATGGGCGAAAAAACAATAGTCAGCATAGCCAAATTGGTGGAAAATAATCCACAAAATTATAAAGAAGAAATCCAACGTTTGCCACAAATAGGATATATAACTGCCAATGTTGCAGACTCGGACTGGGAAACAAAGGTGTTGAAGTCGCACGAAGCCTGCTTGGCCGACAAGAAGACGCAAGCCGAAAATTTCCATATCATAGAGTTGGAGAGCAACAAGATAGAGGCTTGCAGATTGGTACAGCCCGTAGGGAAGAAGTATGTGGTGGTAAATCCTCCACACGAGCCTTTTACTCAGGAAGAGTTAGATTCCTATTTCGAGTTGCCATATATGCGTGTGCCACATCCAAAATATTTGAAACGCGGACCTATACCGGCCTACGAAATGATAAAGTTTTCTGTAAACATACATCGTGGGTGTTTTGGTGGCTGTTCGTTCTGTACTATATCGGCACATCAGGGCAAGCAAATAGTAAGCCGTTCGGAGGAATCTATACTTAACGAGATAGAAACAATATCAAAGTTGCCCGATTTTCGTGGCGTGCTTAGCGATTTGGGCGGCCCGTCGGCTAATATGTATAAGATGAAAGGCAGGCAGCCCGACTTGTGCAAAAAGTGTACAAGATATTCGTGTATACACCCAAACCATTGCAAAAATCTTAATTCGGACCACAAGCCATTGTTGGATTTGTATGCCAAAGTAGATGCATTGCCGTATATAAAACATGTGTATATAGGCAGCGGAATACGTTATGACTTGTTCACTTCGGCAAATAGTGGACGTGCTTATTTTAAAAGAGTGGTACAAAAACATGTGTCGGGACGTTTGAAAGTGGCCCCTGAACATACTTCGGAAAAGGTTCTGAAAGCAATGAGAAAACCATCGTTTAGTATGTTTGTGCAGATAAAGAAAGAGTTTGATGCTATATGCAAGGAGGCTCGAATAAATCAGCAGCTGATACCTTATTTTATTTCGTCGCACCCTACATGTACTATTACAGATATGGCCGAATTGGCTTCGATAATGAAAGATTTGGGATATTATTTGGAGCAGATACAGGATTTTACTCCTACTCCGATGACCTTGTCGACCGAAATGTACTACACAGGATACAACCCCGCCACAATGGAAAAAGTATTCGTGGCACGACATCCGAACGAGAAAAAAGAACAAAATCAGATGTTCTTTTGGTATAAACCGGAAAACAGGGCTGCGATAAAAAATATACTTGCAAAATCGAACAACAAGATGTATATACAAAAACTTTTTGGTGGAAGACGATAGGAGAGGAGGTGTGTTTCGGAATGGAAACACACCTCTTTTGTTTTGTGGGCGTAGCCGCAATGCATAGCACTTCTTTACCTTGTCGAGGGAAAAAGGAGTGCTTTTTTTTGTTGCCGACTTATGGAAAAAGACTGCGAATTTCTGCAAAAAGCATAAAAAAATGGCCCGAAAATGACGTTTTGGAGGGGCTTTTTTTTGCCAAAAATGACCCGAAAAACAATAATTTTAAAGAAAGTTATCAACAGCTTGAAGCATAGGAAGTTCGCATCGATTAGGGTGCGTTTTTTTTATGGGTATTTACACCGGTATAGATACTGTATCTACGATTATTTAAACGGTAATAACTTTTTTGCATGTTTCAGCAGGTTAGGTGGTGCGAAAGTTAATTACTTGAAGTTGTAAAATACTGAGTTATTAACAGATATGAGGGATTTGAAAAACTTTAAAAACTTGCGTAACGGCGAATTATGTTGTATCTTTGCAAACGAAATACGAAGAACTATTTCAAACCGAGAGACAGTCGTTCCTCGGGGTTCTTCAATAATAATAAAATTTGACAATTATGTTGAAATTTCGAGCTAAACAAATGCCAATGACAAAGATTGGCAGCAAAGAACAAGAGCTGAAATATGTTCTGCAGTTATTATCCTCGGGCCAAATAGGCGAGAAAGAGGTGGTGAAATTTTGTAGCAAACATACCAACGTACCACAGGCAACTGTGCGAGCCGTATTGGATAGTTTTTGTCAAACTATCGAGTATCATCTTTCGTTGGGGTATAGTGTCAAACTTGGAGATGTGGGAATTTTCTATCCTACCATTTCCTACAAGGCTGTTGACGACAACACCAAGGCCGGCTTGGCACAGCTGGAAAAGATTAACATCCGTTTTCGCCCCAATGTTTTGCTGACAGAGACAGTGAACAAGGCCGAAAAAGAAACCGTAGGTGTCTATAAAATAGTAGATTACAAAAAGGGATTCTACCAAGAAGTAGGTAAAAAAGAGTTGGGCGATGATTCCGGCAACGAGGGTAATACAGATGAAACCCCTTCGGATGGTACGGGTGGAGGAAATACCGATACAGGAGGAGGCTTTGAGGGTTAACCTTCGCTAACGTACAGGTTGTAAATAACCATTTTTGAGGCGTCGATGATGTGTAGTCGATGCCTTTTTCGTATATATAGGGCAAAAAAACAGCAAAATACTTATCTTTGAGGCAAAATTTGAGTTAGGTCAAAAAAGTTTTTGA